>JANOOM010000079.1:0-3980 GCA_031421335.1 Armatimonadota bacterium | reverse complement strand
GTTCTCCTCTCTGCTCTTCAATGATAATCCACGATCTCTACGTCATGCGCGCCGCTGTCGCGCCAGACGAAACATATGCGCCACTGGTCGTTGATGCGGATGCTGTGCTGCCCCGCGCGGCTCCCCTTCAAGGCTTCCAGGCGGTTGCCGGGCGGTGTCCAGAGGTCTGTCACGTCAGTCGCCGCGTTCAGGACTTCGAGCTTTCGCAGTGCTGACCGCTGAATGTCTTGCGGAAGCTTGCGCGAAACATCCCCCGCCCAGATCACAACGGCCTCTTACAACTTGAATGAGATTATCACTGCAACAGATAGTACCGGAAAGCGTTACTACTGTCAAGGGAACGACAAAAGCCCCCGCCTCAACCGAGGCGGGGGCTTTTCCTGTTCTACCATCACGCGCTGGCCGGCACCGCCACCACGTCTACGGACGGCGGGGCGCTCTCCATCGTCTTCAGACGCGATCCATGATGCTGTCCAGTGCCTGCTGAACAGCCACTTTGGCTGCCTCTGACAATGCACCTAAGTCAGTCCCGATGAACTGCTTGTCAACCGCCGTCAACTGAAATGCGAGCGCGACCGAAGGACGTTTGAGGCCATTTCCCGCCGTGACTTCCACGAGGGCCGTGCCGGGGAAGCGGAGCGCGTCGAGTTGTGTTGTCAGCGGCATGAACAGGACCGTGGAAAGCCGCGCCGTCGCAGCGGCGGACTGGACCACAATTGCAGGCCGCCTCCCGGCCTGCGCGTGACCGCCGCGTACCGGGAACTCGACCCAGTACAGGTCTCCCGTGCTCATTCCCCGTCCTTATAGGGGAACTGCACCCAGGTGTCCGCGCCGAGCGCCTGCCACTCTTGAAGCTCCTGCACCAGTTCCGCGCTCATCGGCGCGTCCGTCAATGGCACCAGCAGCAGGCCGGAGCGAGTCTCGATGAGCCGTACTGAAACCTCCGGCCTCAGCCCGTACCGTTCCTGAACGTCGTCCGGCAGGGTCACCTGGCCTTCACGCCCGACTGTGGTGGTCGTCATCTTGTTTCTCCTATGCCATAACTCCACGGCGAAGATGGCCGCCTCATCAAGCGGGAGGTCTCCAGCGGAGCCATATCGCTCATGCACAGTAAGAGTGTACCATGCCGCGCAGCAAAAAAGCCCCCGCCTCATCCGAGGCGGGGGCTTTTCCTATTCCATCATCAGGCGTCACTTACGCGCTGGCCGGCACGCTCGCTACGATGTCTACGGACGGCGGGGCGCTCTCCATCGTCTTCAGACGGGCGCCGTTCTTGGGTGCCTTGGGCTTTGCGCCCAGGGGCTGCAAGGCGGCGGCGATGACCTCGTGGACGTCGCGGGCGAAGATGAACTCCATGCCCTTCCGAAGCTCGGCGGGGATGTCTTCCATCAGGTCCTTGCGGTTTCTTTCGGGCAGGATGATCGTCTTGATGCCGGCGCGCTTTGCCGCCAAGACCTTCTCCTTGATGCCGCCGACCGGCAGCACCTTCCCCGACAACGTCACCTCGCCGGTCATCGCCAGGGCCTGCTTGATCGGGCGGCCGGTCAGCAGTGATGCGATGGCGCTGGTCATCGTGACGCCCGCGCTCGGGCCATCCTTGGGCACGCCGCCGGCGGGGACGTGGATATGCAGGTCGCTGGTCTCGTAGAAGTCCGGCGCGATGTGCAGGGCCTCGGCGTGGGCGCGGACATAGGAGAGCGCGGTCTGTGCCGACTCCTTCATCACGTCACCGAGTTGGCCCGTGAGCTGCAAGCCCTTGCTGCCGTTCATCCGGGACGCTTCGATGAAGACGACATCGCCGCCCACCGGGGTCCAGACAAGGCCCGTCACGACGCCCGGCTGCTCGGTCCGCTCGGCCACTTCCTCGTACTCGAAACGCGGCGAGCCGAGGTACTTCTCGACCTGCGCCCCGTCAATGACCAGGTCGTCAGTGCGCCCTTCGGCGAACTCACGGGTCGCCTTGCGGCAGACGGCGGCGATCTCGCGCTCCAACGAGCGGACGCCGGCCTCGCGTGTGTAGCCCCGGACGATGGCCTTGACGGCACCCTCAGTGAAGGACACCTGGGTCAGCCCATGCTCGCCCAATTGCTTCGGGACAAGGTGCCGGACGGCGATCTGCGTTTTTTCTTCTTCGGTGTACCCGGACAGCTCGATGATCTCCATGCGGTCCCTCAGGGCGGGCTGGATGGTGTCGAGCTGATTGGCCGTGGTCACGAACAGCACCTTGGACAGGTCGAAGTTCACGTCCAAATAGTTGTCCCGGAAGGTCGCGTTCTGCTCCGGGTCCAAGGCTTCCAGCAGGGCCGAGGACGGGTCGCCCCGGTAGTCGGCGCCCACCTTATCTATCTCGTCCAGGACGAACAGCGGATTGTTCGTCTCGGCCCGCTTGATGCCCTGGATGATCTGGCCGGGCAGGGCGCCGATGTAGGTGCGCCGGTGCCCCCGGATCTCCGACTCGTCGTGCGTGCCGCCGAGCGAGATGCGGACGAACTTCTTGCCCATGGCCCCGGCGATAGACTTGGCGAGGCTCGTCTTGCCGACTCCAGGCGGGCCGACGAAACACAAGATGGGCTGGCGCAGGTCGCCCTCGGTCTTGAACTTGCGGACCGACAGGTACTCCAGAATGCGGTCCTTGATCTTTTCCAGGCCGTAGTGGTCGGCATCCAGGTGCGCCTTGACACTGGGGATGTCCAGGTTGTCCTTGGTGGCCTTGTCCCACGGCATCGCCACCAGCCAGTCCAGATAAGTGCGGGTCGTGGTGTAGTCGGGGGCGCCCGGCGACATGCGCTGGAGCCGGTCCATCTCCCGATTGGCTTCTTTGAGAGCGTCTTCGGGCATATGGGCCTCTTCGACCTTCTTCCGAAGCTCGTCCTGCTCCTCGCCGCGCTCGTCGCCCTCGCCCAGCTCCTTCTGGATGGCCTTGAGCTGCTCGCGCAGATAATACTCGCGCTGGGTCTTGTTGATACCCTCAGACACTTGCGACTGGAGCTTGGAGCCGATCTCCAAAACCTGCTGCTCCTTGGTCATCAGCTCGAGGAGGGCGTTCATGCGGTCCTTGAGATTGATCGTCTCCAAGATGCGCTGCTTGTCTTCCGCACTGATCGGCATGTGGGCGGCGATCAGGTCGGTCATGACAGCGGGGTCGTCAATAGACCCCGGCAGCCCGGCTAGCTCATCGGGCATGTTCTGAGACAGCGTGACGATGCGGCCGAACAGGTCGCCGATGCCGCGCTTCAGGGCCTCGATCTCGACCTTGTCTTCTTCGGCGATCTCGGTCTTTGCCTCGATCACCTTGACCCGCGCCCGCAGGTACGGTTCTTCTTCCAGCACCTGCTCGATCTGGATGCGCGCGATGCCCTGGACGATCATGCGGATGCCCCCGTCGGGCACCTTGGCCATCATACGGATGACGACCGCGACGCCCATCGGGTGGATGTCGGCGGCCGTGGCGTTCTCCACCGACGAGTCCTTCATGGCGACCACGCCGATGATGCGGTCGCCGCGCGAGACGGCCTCATCCACCAGTTTGATGCTGTTCTCGCGGCCCACGGCGATCGGCGCGACCAGGACGGGGAAGATCACCGTATCGCGCAGCGGCAGCAAGGGCAGCTCGTCGGGGATGGGCGGGTGGCCGTCCCCCCCGTCGTTGATCTGCTTGACGATCTGGTCGGCGACCTCGCCCTCGATGGACACGTCTTCGGCGATCTCGTCTACTTTGGTATCTTCGGCGGGCGTGTGCTCGGCCAGAATGTCGTCAGCCTCGTCAAATATGTTATCGGACATGGGTATTACTTGCCCTCAGTTTCTGTTTCAGTCTTGGTCTCTAGGGTCACGGCCTCGTCGCCCGTGCTGATCGGGATGATGCGCGC
This sequence comes from Armatimonadota bacterium, assembly GCA_031421335.1. Taxonomy (GTDB): domain Bacteria; phylum Armatimonadota; class Armatimonadia; order Armatimonadales; family Capsulimonadaceae; genus JANXMY01. Next base: position 111 of record JANOOM010000079.1, on the reverse strand, counting down.
CTGGGGCATCTCCGCCCGCGCCCGCTTGGGCAGCGTCACCAGCAGGAACCCGTCCCGGTAGGTGGCCTTGATGGCGTCCCGGTTCAGCCGGAAGCCGCTCGGCAGGGCGAT
>JANOOM010000078.1:0-6592 GCA_031421335.1 Armatimonadota bacterium | reverse complement strand
GGATGCGCCGCCCTCAGTGCCGGAACCCCAGCCCGCTGCCGCCGGTCGTCATCTCGGCCAGCGCCTCGGGGTCGTCCATGCGCTTGAGGTGCGCCCTTAACTCATCCACCTGGGCCAGCACCGATCGGGCGAACTGGTCGTCCAGGGTCGTGGCGCCCTCCTGGGCGCGCTCCAAGGCGGCGGACACGAAGGCTTCTTTCAGATAAGCGGGCGTGAAGCCGTCCGTGCGGTCGGCGACGTTGCGGGCCAGGACCTCGGCGTCGAAGTCCGGGGCCAGGAGGGCGCGCAGGGACGACCGGGCCAGGAGGCGCAGGCAGAACTCGCGCCGCTCGGCGGCCTGGGGCGGGCCGATGTGGATGACCCGGTCGAACCGGGAAGGGCGCTTCAACAGGGCCTCGTCAATGCGGCCCGGATGGTTGGACGAGGCGATGATCAGAAGCCCCTCGTTGTTCTGGAAGCCGTCTAATTCGTTCAGGAAGACTGTCCGGTTGTCCTCATGCACCAGGCCGTCGAGGTCTTCAAAGGCCAGAATGCAGGGCGCGAGCTGCCGGGCGCGCTGGAAGATAGTGCGGACGGCGTCGTCATGGCTGTAGGGCTGCAAGTCGCGGACGTACAAAAACGGCAAGTCCGGCAGGGCGGCGGCGACGGCCTTGCAGATCATCGTCTTGCCCGTGCCGGGCGGCCCGACCAGCAGGACGCCGCGACGCCAGGCGAAGCCGAGGGCGGCATAGGCATTCCGATTGCGGATAAAGCCTTCCACGGCGTCGCGCACGCGCGTTGCGGTTTCGGGGGGCAGGACGATGTCGTCCCAGGTGACTTTTCCGATCTCGGCGTCCATGTCCGGCGCGTTCTCCCAGCCGTGCGAGTAGCGCAGGCAGCGCCCGGCGGGCCGCTCGACGAAGGCGGCCATTTCGCGGGCGAAGGCGGCCAGAAGCGCTTCGGACTCGGCAAGGAACACGACGTAGCCGACCCGGACGGCGCACGGCACGAAAGCGGCCTCGAAGATCTCGCCGTGCCATTGTGCTTCGAGCCAGCCAAGATACGGGACCACCTCATCGCCCTGCGCCTGCCCCAGGAAGCCGTCCGAGCCGGGCGTCAGGCGGCGCACTGGGCCAGCTTCTTCGTCTAAAAAGCGGCGGAGCTGGATGCGGTCCACATACATCATCAGAGTGGCGCCTGCCGGGCGGACACGGCGGATCTCGCGCAGCAGGGCGTCCTCGCTGTTATCCCCGTAGGCTTCCGCCCGCAGGGCCTCGTTCAAGGCGCCCGCGCGCCAGTCGTCGTGCGCATCGCCGGTTTCAAATGTTTCCATAAGCTTCTTTTCCGAACAGGATTCTTCCGAACGTGAAACGCCCCCGCCGCCATTAACGGGCAGTCGGGGGCGGCCAAATCAGGCTATTATTTTACCCGCCTATCCGCCTGCCTGTCAAGTTCAGCAGGGGCCTCCCGCAGGGCGAGAGCATCTTAATCTGGCTATGGATTTAGGAGCGTTGTTCCGAAGATCGGGGTATGATTGCCCTTTCCTGTCCTCGCTGCGGGGGCACCTTCACCCGCGCCCCCAAGAGCCGCGCCCTCAAGGTCGGGCGCCAGACCGTCCGCGCCGTGCGTAAGAGGGGGCAGCCCGCCTGACGGGGGACGCCCCGCACCCGCCAGTGGCCGCGCCCGCGGGCGATGTGATCGAGTTCGACGAGACGTTTTTGCGGGCCTGGACGCGGGTGCCCCCGGACTGCCGGGGCCGGCCTGTCTATACCGACCACTGGGGTGCCGACAGCCGCTTCTTGCCGACAGGGCAGCACCACCCGTGTGACAAGGGGACGGGCCTGACCAGCATCGTCGAGAGCCTCAACACCAAGTGGCGCCAGCACTAGTCGGGTTTGGTGCGCCGCTCGTGCGGGGTCCATCCGAGGATCGGGGCTGACTTGTTCGAGCGCTTCCGGCTGCTGGTGGACGGGCACAACCGCCAGAGCGCGCGGCAGTGGCAATGCCGTCAGGACGAGGCCGCGGCAGCAACGCAATCAAACCCGCAGCCGTCTCTTGGGGCGTGCGACTGCTGCGCCTCGGTGGGCAGGGAGATGGCAAGCAAGGCGGCGATGGTGAGTGGAATGGAGCGTATCAAGGGGCAGCCCTTTCTGACGGGCGGCGCCCCCTAGTGGTGGATGTGGAGTTCGTCTTTGAGGGTCTGCCGGCGCTGGATGCGCCAGCCCTGAGGCGTACTGATCCACAGGTCGCGCACCCACAGCTCGTCGGTGAAGGTGCCGTGGAACTTGGCGAACAGGATGCGCTTCTCGCCCAAGCCGCTGGAATGCATGTGCATCTCTGCCAACGTCCCGCCCGGCGCGGGCGCAAGGTTCTGGATGGCGTAGTGGCTCTGGATGGACTTCATCTGGCCGAGCTGGTCCCGATATCCCCGGCGCGTTTGCTCTTTGGTGAGATTGGCGCCCTTCTCGTCGGTGTCAATGTAGTCGTCGGTGAAGTAGGACATGAAGCGAGGCAAATCGTGCTGGCTGAAGGCGTCGTCCATGCCCTGGTAGGCGGCCTGGATGGAGGCCCGTTCGCTCAGGCGCGGGGCGGGCGGCGGCGCGGCGGATGCGGCGGCGCAGGAGAAGAGCGTAAGGAGTAGAATGTATTTCACGGGTATTGAATTCCCTAATCACATAGCCTTCAAACCACCACGAAAGGCCCCTCACGGACACGCTGCCCCATTCGTGCCGGCGGGGACGAACGGGGCGCCCCCGGTCTGGAGACCGCTGATGACGTCGGCGGCCGACCGCGCCGATGGGGTGCCCGCGCCAAGCGGGAACCGGACCCACTTGACGTGGCCGTCCACGAAAGAAACGTTGGAGCCGCCGGCGTGGCGGCTGGAAACGGCGTCGTCGAAAAAGCAGCTCAAATAAGCGTCGTTGGTAGAGCCGGAAGTGTGGTCCCGGAAGTCGGCGTCTTCCTCGCCCAGCAGCATCAGGGACGCGGGCGCATCGAAAGCCGACAGCGGCCGGCCCGTGCGCGGCTGCGGGGCGTTCGCCGGGGCCTCGGCGCAGGAGTTAACGGCGTAAGAATCGCCGGAAAGCCGGCCGAGCGAGTCGTCAGGGCAGACATACACCGCCGCGTTGCGGACGAATGGGAACACGCTGCCCGCCGACACGTCGAACGCGGCAGGGGCGGGAGTGACCCCAAAGGCATGGCACAGCACCCAGCCGCCCACGACGTTCGCGCCCGCCGCCCCGTCGGTCGCGCCGGGCAGGGCTTCGTCATTGTCCTGGGTGTATTGGAGGAAGGCCAGCGTGAGCTGTTTCAGGTTAGACGCGCAGGCCGCCCGGCGCGCGTTCTCGCGCACTTTCGCGAAGACCGGGAACAGGAACGCGGCGAGAATCGCGATGATGGCGATCACGACGAGCAGCTCGATCAAGGTGAAGCCGGGCGTAGAAGTGCGGCGCTGTAGCATGGTGTCTTCCCCCTCTCTTACCGGCCGCCGAAGACGTAGGCGGGATAGCCACTGCGCTGCAAGATCAGGGCGGCGGCGCGCGCCTCTTTCGGGCGGCGATAGGTGCCGGTCACGACGGCATAAACGGTCTTACCTTGCGGGTCGTTCATACGCTCGGGCAGGGCATGGTAGCCGCGCTGGTTGAGGGCGTCGGCGAGGACGATAGCGCTCCGCGAGAAGTGAAAGCGGGCGGCGGCAACGTGATAAGACGTGGCCGATGCGGGGGGTCGGACGCGGGCCACGGCCCTGGGCGGCGCGATCCTCGGCGCGCGGGCGGAGCGGGGCGGGGCGGCGGCCACAGGAGACGGCGATTCTTCCCGCGCCGCCGTCAGGGGCGTGGCGGGCGCGTCCACGATGACGGCGACGCGGCGCGAGACGGCGTGTTGGCTGTGGTCGAGGGCGGTCGCCGTGAACTCGTACCGGCCGGGGGCGGGGGACATCCAGATCGTGCTGCACAGACTGCCCTGGACGAACGAGACGATGGTCTTCGGCCCCCGGCCATGCCGGCTGAACAGCGTCAGGGTCGCGCCCTGGGCGTGTGCCGACGAGATGAAGGCGGTGAGCGTCACCTCCTCCCCGGCCTTGACGTGCCGCCCATCGCGGGTGGACGCCAGGGTGATCGTCAGCGGGGCCGCGCTCGCGGCGGCCTCGGCGGCTGCTTTCATCCCGGCGGCCGGGGGCAGTATGGGAAGGGCGGCAACCGGGAGCGGCGGCCCAGCGCTGGGCGCGGGTGGGACCGCCGCCGGAGGTCTCGGCGCTGGGACCGGCAGCGCAGCCGTGATCGGAACAGAATGGGGTGCCAGCCCACGCCGGGCGATGAACAGCGCCGAGGCGGCCAGGGCGAGCAGCAGGGCGACAAGCACGGGCAGCTTCCAGGATGATCGCCGCTCTTGAACGGGCGGATCGGTTTTCAGAGCGGCGTCATCCGGACTCACTGCCGGTGCGGCGGGGGCCACGGCAGAAGCGATAAGAGGAGCGGCGGGCGCGGACCTCAGCGGCTGTCCGCAGTTGATACAGATGCCGTCCCCCTCGGCCTGGGCGATCCCGCAGTGGGGGCATTGCAGTGGCATGAAGTCTCACTCTCAGCGGCTCGGGCCTTTTTTCTCGTCATCCATTCGCCGCCGGGGAGCTTGGTTCCTCTTTTGCGGCCCTGACGCCGCGATTTCACGCGGCAATCATGAGACAAATCCTGTGGGCCAAGGCAGTGTCCGCGGCCCAGTCGTGCCCTTCTCGAGCGGCGCTGCCAAGACAGCAGCGCCTTACAAGAGATTTCCCCACTTCTTGTCCATATCAAGCGCTTGTTGACTTCAGGCAGGGTTTATGCAATAATATTATCACGTTCGCAAAAGGTGGATGGCAAAATACAAGCGACGGCTGCAAAGCCGGGCGCTTTTTTTATTGCCGCATCGGCCTCGCGGTGCATTTTATAACCTCCCCGCAACCCCACCTCCGAACAAACTCCGTCTCCGCGTCGTGTGGGAACAGGCATAGAAGCCGTGTGGGCGCGACCGTATCGCCGGCCATTTTCCAGCTCCTGTCTTTGTCTTGACGCATGTGACGGGTTGCACAGCCGCCGTGTGTGGTTCGGCTCAGTGTGTCACCCGCCTTGCGCCCACGATAGCCCTTATCAAGCAAGAAAGACCCCCAAACGCTTGGGAAGCCTTACGCCGCAAATCGTCTCCCCCTGCATCCACTTTGGACGATGAACCGCCTCGCTGACCGCCGAGTGCCAGGCAGAGGACGCCGTGGAAGTGTTCTCCGTGGAGTTTCCCGAGGTGGCGCCAACCGGAGGCGGGGCGTGAGCCGGTCCCCGCTTCTTGCCCTACCCCACCTCGAAATAGTCCAGCAGCTTCGACTCCGCCGCCCAGATCTCCTCGAACAGCGCCTGCGTGTCTTCCAGCGACAGGACGCTGCGGGTCAGCGGGTCCAGCAGGCACGCCTGCAAGGCCAGGTGGCGATCGCGCTCCAAGACGGCTCGCACAGCCAGCTCCTGCGGGGCGATATTAGACAGGTTCAGGTGGGCGAGCTGCGGCGGCAAGGCGCCGACGTGGCACGGGTGGATGCCGGTCTTGTCGGTCAGGCAGGGCACCTCGACGCAGCAGCCGCTCGGCAGATTGTCAATCAGGCCGTCGTTCGTCACGTTGCCGTTGAAGGCGAACGGCCCGCCCGTCTCCATGGCGTGGATGATCTCGGCGGCGTACTCGCCGGACAGCTCCAAGGTCGGCAGGGGGGCGTCGTCAGGCGTCCACTGCCGCACCCCCTCCTTGTCGGCGGCGATCCACTGGTCCAGGCCGTAACGCTCGCGAAGTTCTTCCGTCCTTCGGAAATATGGGTGATACTCGGAGCAGTGCTTGCTGGACTCGGTGACGAAGTAGTCGAAGAAGCGCATCATCTCGAAGCGTACCCGGTCCTTTTTCAGCATCTCCGGGTCGTCCAGGCAGGCGCGCAGGCGTGGGTACAGATCTTCTTTGCCGTGCCGAAGTTTCAGATACCACGCCTGGTGATTGATGCCGGCGACCAAATAAGTCAGCTCTTCAAGCGGCACGCCCAGATAGCCCGCCAGCTCGTGCGAGGTGTGCTGAACGGAGTGGCACAGGCCGACGTTTGCGATCTTGGAGGCCGCCGAGTGCAGCCAGGTCAGCATCGCCATGGGGTTGGTGTAGTTGAGCAGCAGGGCATCAGGGCAGAGTCTTTCCATGTCGTGGCAGATGCCGAGCTGTTCCGGAGCCGTCCGCAGGAACCGGAAGATGCCCCCCACCCCGATGGTGTCCGCGACGGACTGGCTGAGGCCGTATTTCTGGAAGGGCAGGTTCAGCTCCGCCGTGAACGGGAAGCCGGCGTAGGCCGGCCCGCCCACCGAGATCGAGGCGACCACGAAGTCCGCCCCTTCCAGCAGCGCCCGCCGATCGGTTGACGACTCGATGCAGGCGGGCAGATGGTGGCCGTCCACGATGCGCTGGACATAGCGCGTGACGCGGGCCAGCTTCTCGGGGTCGGTGTCGCACTGGGCTATCGTCGTCCCCTCCTGCATGGGGGGTATGGCGAGTTTGTCGCGCGTGAGATTTCCCCCTAACTGGCTTCCCGCTCCTATGATAACGACTCTGGTCATGGCTC
>JANOOM010000077.1:0-4362 GCA_031421335.1 Armatimonadota bacterium | reverse complement strand
GATGTCGGCATCGGCGGCGATTTCCTGGGCCTGTGCGGCGGTGGTGAGCGGCCCCGGCTGGAAGTGCAGGGTCTCGCCGGGCAGGCGGGCGCTCAGGTAAGCCTGTTCGGCGTCGTCGGTCTCGAAGAAGTAGATGCTCATATCGGGGGTCTCTTTCGGGTGTGGGTCAGTTGCCATGCTCGCCCGGCATCAGGCAGCCTTTTCTTGGTGCAGGTCCGCCCAGGTCAGGGGGCGCCGCTCGTAGGCGGCGACGTGGCCATCAAGTGTCGCGGGCAGGATGCCTTCTCGGTCCAGCCGGACCTCCTGGCCCGTTTCTACCTGACGGTAGGTGCCGGCGGGGGCCAGGTGGCCGGCGAGGAACACATCAGCGTCCTCCCCTACGGAGTGGTCTGCGGACATTCTCATGGCGTGCCCTCTCCCGTCAGCGCCGGGTCTTCCAAGGCCAGTGCGCCTCGCAGCCGAGGACGAACCGCTCCCAGTCCAGGCTGGACTTGTTGAGCAGGGGTTCGGCGCGGCGCGGCGGGCCGGCGGGCACGGCAGAGTGCTCCGGCAGGGCGCGGGACTGGACGCTGGGGGCGGGCCGCACATCCTGCGGGGTCGTCAGGGCGGCGCAGGGCGCACTGCCCCGGACGAAGGCCACGATGCAGCCCAGGCGGTCGCGGAACACGCCGCCATCGGACTGGCCGAGGTAGTGGCCGTTCTCGGCGGCGAACACAGCCCCGTGGCTGATGAACGCCGTGGGACGCCCCTCGCTGCTGAAGGCGATTTCGTCTTCCAGCCAGCCGACCGTTTGGGCGCAGAAATTAAAGATCGGTTCCATGAAATCCCCCTTCTCCGCTCACTTCACAATCAGCACCGGGCAGTGGGCGTGATGGACCACGCGGTCACAAGTGCTTCCGAGCAGAAAGAGCGTCAGCCCGCTCGCCCCCCGGCTGCCCAGAATAATCAGATCGCACCCCTCCGCCTCAGCGACGCGGACGATCTCGGCGGCGGGCTGCCCAACCTCTTGGCGGCTCTGGTAAGAAACGCCGGCCTCTTCCACCATGCGGCCCGCGTGCGAAATCGCGTGTTCCTGTAGTTCTGTGATGTACCTCTGGTCCAGTTCAGCACTCGCCATTTCGCCGTAAGGCCCAATGGTCGGGATGGGCTGGAAGACGTTGATGATGGTCAAACGCGCCGCAAATTTGCTCGCCAAAGTCGCGGCTACGGCGGCAGCCTTGATCGCGCATTCCGACCCATCCGAGGCTAGCAATATGTAGGTGAACATAGGCATCCTTCCGTTCCGCGGTCCGCCGTCCCTGCTGATTTGGTATTAGACTTCTTTGTCCAGTAACTGTATGATAAGAACTTGCTCTTAAGTGCCGTAGAAGCCGATTTGAGGCCTTTTACAAGCCTGCGTGCGAGTTTTGAGGGTAGATTCTTGGGCAATTCTTCAATTATTGTACCAGGTATGGGGGTTATTGTGATTTTTTCGCAATGATATTATTTTCCTGATTTTAACTATCAATTTCTCTCCTTGACCAAGAAAGCCCTCTGTTGGATGCAAATGGCTGTCGCCATGGACGGTGACCACCATCGCGTTCAACTTGATCACGATGTTGACTTTCGTGGCAGGAAGGCTAGTCAGGGACCGCGCTTCGACCGTATCGCCGCCATCGAGCAGGACAAACGAAGTGTTCGTTCCGGGGTCCAGCCCCAGGGCGGCGCGGGTAACGACGACTTCCACGCCAAAGCGTTTGGCCTGTAGCAAAGCCCTGGCCATGAGTTCTTCCCCCGGAACACCCGCCGGAAACCCAAGACAATTCTCGATGCGCGAAGACGTGCCCCCTGCCCCCTCGTTGCTTCCCGCTTGACCAGGAGCGTCCGCAAACCTTCGGGGGCACCGCACACGGCGACGGCCAGACCGGCGGGTCATGGTCTGAAAGATGCTCTCCGCCGTCAAGCGAACATCGGCGATAAAAGCGACTACATTCGCTTTGTGCCGCCCCCAGCGGCTGTGTTGACCAGGTCATGGCCGCTGCACCAGGAAGGGATCCTCGGAGCCGACCGACGACAGCACAAGATAACGAGGCAAGGAAGACTTGGCGGCGCCCGCAGCATCTGTCACGGCTTGACGTAGTGGCCCGATGGCCTGCGCGACCTGAGCGCCACTCGCGTTCGCCTTGAAGTTCGCCAGCGGCACCCGGCTTCCATAGGGGGTTGTCGGCGAGTCGACCAGGGCGAGTTGGTATTCCTTCCCCGGCACGAGGCCCGAGGCGGCGATCTCCAGCAGATCCATCAGGCCCAGCGAGTTAACGGCCACCGAGGCGCGCGCGGGGCCGCTCACTCCGGTGGGCGGGCCAAGCATTAGGTGTATGGCCTGACCGATGGGGACCGTCGCGATGACGGTGTTGGTCAGCGTGTCGATTGCCTTCATGGCGTCGCCGTTTTCCAGGCCCACATAGACCCGCGCGTCGTCCCCAGAGTGCTCGATAGGAGTGTGTGTCCACGACATCGAGTTCCGGCGTGAAGCTCGACGGGACATAGGCGTAGCGCCCGTCCGGGCTGAAGAGGACCATGCCCGGCCCATTAGTGGTTTGGATTCGGCGTGTCTCTTTCATCTGGACCGGGGCGATGACCGAGACGTAGTCCTCGCCGCGCACGGCCACCCATAGCTGCTTGCCGCTCGGGGTGAAGAAGCCTTCATGGGGCAAGCGACCGACATAGATCGTTCCCTTAACGGCGTTGGTGGCGGTGTCGATGAGGGTAACGGAGTTGGAGCCGATGGAGATCACATCCAGCGTCTTGTGGTCGGGCGAGAAGCCCAGCCCATGGATGAGCAACTGGCTCTTGTAGAGCGGTTGGATCGCGCCGGGTGCCGGGTCGCCCAGGCGGATGATGCCGAGCAGGGTGTTGGTGGCCGGGTCGATGATCGAGACAGTGTTGGAGGTCTGGTCTCCCGAGTAGACCCGGTCCCGCCCGGAGGCCGGCGTCGCCGCCGTGACTGCACCTACGTTGGCTGCGCCCAGGGTCATGTGGAAGAACTGGGTGCCTTTCATCTCTTGGGCGGGCATGAGAAGTGCAGGACGGTTCGCCGCGCCGGATAAATCTGTCCCCGGTTTCACTGTCCTCGGGACAGGTCTGACGCGCAGCGAGTGAATTCATTCACTCGTCCGAACACTCGGCCGAATGCCCGTCCATCTGCCACAGCCACTGCGTAACATCAGCGAGTAAGGCTACTAAACACATGCCGCCTACGAAGAAGCAAAAATCACGTTGAGCCTGTGTTAAGTTTCTAGGCGCTCTCCATAGCAGGTACAATAGAGGACGTGGCACTCATCAAGATTTGCGGCATCACGAGCTGGCGGGACGCCCAGGCCGCCGCCGAGGCGGGGGCGGACATGCTGGGCTTCCACTGCGACGAGAACAGTCCGCGCGTCATTGACCCGCTGGACTTCTGTGACATCGCCGCCCGCCTGCCCGCCCACGTCGTCCGGGTGGCCGTCTTCGACCAGACGACGGACGTTCGCTGGCGCCTGGAAGGGCGGCGCGTCTTCCACTTGTTCCAGAAGGTGCAGTATTATCAGGACAGCGTCTGGACCGACATCCTGCGCGAGAACTGGGACATGGGCCGCAAGATCAAAGCCTTCCACCTGGGCAGCGACCGCGATCTGCGCCGCGTCGCCTCCTTCAACGGGACCGTGCAGTCGTACCTGCTGAACGTCAACGCCCGCGCCCCCGTCGCCTACCCGGACGTCGACGCTTACGGGTGGGAACTGGCCCGCGAGACGCACCAATACGGCAAGAAGCTATATCTGGCGGGCGGCCTGACGCCGGAGAATGTCGGGGCCGCCATTGCCCGCGTCCGCCCCTACGCCGTGGACGTGACCGTTGGCGTCGAGTCCACGCCGGGCGTCAAGGACCCGGCCAAGATGCGGGCGTTTGTTAAGGCGGTGCGGGAGGCGAAGTGACAGCAGATGATGAACTCCAAGAGCGATGGGTCATCCCGTTTTACATGGAGGTGTTTCATGCGAAACAGTCGCCTGTTGTCACAAAGCAACTATTGGCGGCCAGCGCTTCCGTCACTCCGTACATTGTAGACGCCCTGCTGAGTGACTTGAACTGGCGCACACGAAAGATGGCGGCAGTCTATGCCGGCATCAACGGCTGGTCGGACTTCACAGGTGCCATCGGTGAACGTCTCCTGAGGAGTGAAGTCGTTTACGCGGGAGCATCGTACTGTTTTGCGCTGGCCCGCTTTGGTTCAGACAATGCGGTCTCTTATCTCAAACAGTACCTCGATATTTGGCTCAGGCGGCCCGAACGCTGGTTCGACCAGAACCATGCACTGGCCGCGCTGCTCTGGCTTGACCAAGTCCGAGG
>JANOOM010000076.1:0-6740 GCA_031421335.1 Armatimonadota bacterium | reverse complement strand
GCGGCCATCACTGTTTTATCGGCAGACCGGCGCTTTGCCACGGCCTACAACGCCGCGTTGCAGGCGGCGACAATGGCGGTGGCCTGTGCCGGGTATCGCACCTCGGGCGTGGGCCACCACAAGACGACCTTTGAGGTCGCTGAGTTAGCGCTTGGGGCGGGCAGTGCGCCATTCACCGCTTATTTTGACGCCTGCCGGCGCAAGCGCAATACGGTGGATTATGACCGCGCCCATGTCGCGACGGAGACGGAGGCCACCGAGGTAGTGAATCGGGCGGGAGATTTCCTGGTGCTGGTGGAAGCTTGGATTGTGCAGAACCACCCGCCGCTCAAGAAGGCATGACCCTATCATCCGCCCCGTGGACGACGCCGGCGACCTCTGCATCCCGGTGCCGATGCAGGCTGTGTTGAGGTGTCCCCATTTCCAGGACCGTCAAATCGGCTTCTTCCTTGAGCGCTACGCCGGAGAGACGGCGGCGGCGGGACTCACGCATCAAATAGAGGAGACGGGCGGCGGCAATGGGATACGGAAGACCTTCCGGGCGAACATTGGAGAGGCAGTTGCGCGCCGAGTCGACGGTGTCCGGGCCGGGACGCCATGTAAGATAGACGCCCAGGGAGTCGGGCGAGCTGAGGCCGGGACGCTCTCCGATGAGCACCACAACCATTTCTGCGCCCAAACCGGCGGCGACAGCGTCGCCGACGGCGACCCGCCCCTGCTCAATGAGGGTGACCGGCCCAATCTTCCAGCCTTCCCCTCGCAGTGTCGGGAGTACGGCCTCCAAAAGCGGGGCTGTGTGGTAGTTGACAGCGGTCGCGCTCAACCCATCGGCGATGACGAACACGACATCCCATTTGCCCGGCGAGGCCCCAAGCGCCGCGCGTGAGGCTGTATCTAGCCGACGCCCGCGGCCAGGCTGCTGAAGGTACTCTTCTCGCTCCGCCGCCTCACTGTGCAGCAGAAGGGTCCCCAGCCCAAGCATTTCCATTTCCGACGACAAACCGGCGACATCGAGGGCTGAGTGAATAGCGTCCCGCGCCTGCGCGTGGTCCCACTGGAATTGCAGGTGGGCGTCGGTCGGCTGAGACACGCCGGTCGGCTCGATGCCGATGCGGGCGGGCGTAAACCGCCGCATCCGGTCCCAGAGTGCGGCGGGCGCGATCCGGGTGGAGACCGTGGCGATCTCGTTCAGCGCTTCGAGAACAGGGCTGCGCTCAGGGTCTGCGTCCAGCAGCCGCCGGCGGCAGCCCTGTGCGTCGAACACCCCCACCCGCTCCAGCCAGGCCTCGAACTCGGGAGCTGGCCGCTTGCCCAGGATACGGCGGACATAAAGGGCATCGTGGAACGAGGTGCTCTGGTAGTTGAGCATCACGTCATCCGCACCGGGCAGGCCCATGATGAACGTGCATCCAGCGGCGGTGATGAGCGTCAGCAGGGCGTCCATGTCGTCCTGATCAGCCTCGGCGTGGTTCGTGTAGCAGACGTCGCAGCCCATCGGCAGACCCAGCAGTTTGCCGCAGCAATGGTCTTCCAGGCCGGCCCGGACGATCTGCTTGCCGTTGTAGAGGTATTCCGGGCCGATGAAGCCGACCACAGTATTGACCAGCAGCGGCGAAAACGCGCGGGCGACGGCATAGGCGCGGGCCTCGACCGTCTGCTGGTCCACGCCATGGTGCGCCCCCGCCGACAGGGCGCTGCCTTGGCCGGTCTCAAAATACATCACGTTGTCGCCGACTGTGCCGCGCCCCAGGGAGAGCGCCATCTCCCGCGCCTCCCTCAGCATCGCCAGGGTGATCCCAAAACCCGTATTGGCAGCCTGGGTCCCCGCGACGGATTGGAAGACCAGATCAACGGGGGCGCCCCGCTCCATCGCCTGCATCGTGTTGGTGACGTGCGTGAGGATACAGGACTGCGTGGGCATGTCAAAGCGCAGGCGCAGATCGTCCAGCATCCTCATCAGGCGCACGCAGGCGTCCACGTTGTCCGTAGCCGGGTTGATTCCGATCACGGCGTCGCCCCCGCCCAGGAGCAGGCCGTCGAGCAGGCTCGCCGCGACGCCGCGCGGATCGTCCGTCGGATGGTTCGGCTGGATGCGCGTGGAAAGCCGGCCGGCCAGGCCGATCGTGTTGCGGAAGCGGGTGACGACGCGGCACTTGGCCCCCACGACGATCAGGTCCTGGAGCCGCATGATCTTGGACACGGCGGCGGCCATCTCTGGCATCAGCCCCGGCGCGAGGCGGATCAGTGCCCCGGTGTCAGCGGCGTCCGAGAGCAGCCAGTCCCGCAGGCCCCCGACGGTCAGGTGTGCGACGGGCGCGAACGCCTCCTGGTCATGCGTGTCCACGATGAGGCGCGTCACCTCATCATCCTCATAGGGGATGATGGCTTCAGTGAGGAACACCGTCAGAGGCACGTTCGCGAGGGCCATCTGCGCCGCCACGCGCTCCTGGGCGCTGCCGGCGGCCACTCCCGCCAGCACATCGCCGGACCGCAGCGGTGTCGCCCTCGCGAGCAGCGTCTTCAAGTCGGCGAACGTGAACGTCCGGCCGCCGACGGTGTGGCGATACGTCATGATAGGCTCCTCATAGCAGGCCCCTCCCGATCTTCAAGGGCACAAGATCGGCCTCCACAGAATAGGTGCCAAAGCTTTCTGCCATGTCCTCCCGCTCGCCGCCGTTCAGGACATTGACGTTAGCACCGTCAGGGTCGAGTTTGGGCCAGCGGCCCTTCGGATGAGTTCTGTGGGGGGCGCCATGCGTTCCTCCTGCTCAGGCGGCGATCCGGGCCAGCAGCGACTTGGACATCTTGCAGATCATCGTGTAGGCAGGATCGAAGACGTTGCCGACTTCGTACTCCACGCACTGGCCCATCAGCGTGTGTACTCCCATCCAGTCCAGTCCGTAGTCGTCCTGGAGCCAGCGGGCCATCTCGCTGGTGGCATGCTGTAAGGCCTGGTCCAGAGGCCGGGCATTGCCGGCGGTCAGGATGTGCGTCGCGGTCTCGGCGCGGGGCCACTGGATCGTCTTCCCCTTGATGACCGAAAGCGTGACCCGGACGTCGAACGAGATCTCGATGCCGGTCCCGCAGATCTCCCCGCACCCTTGCAGGGCGTGACCGTCGCCCAAAAAGAACAGCGCGCCGGGGACGGCGACGGGGAAGAAGACAGTGACGCCTTCCACAAAGCCTTTGTAGTCCATGTTGCCGCCGTGGGTGGACGAGGTCGCCGTGGAGATGGCCTCCCCGCCGGGCGGCGCGACCCCAAAGCAGCCCACCATCGGGAGAATAGGAAGCGCGAGGCGGCCCAGCCGCGTCTCGGGCGCGGTGAGAGTCGCCGTACCGGCCGCCGCATCCACGTCCCACTCGCCGATGCCCTCGGCAAAGCCGGGCGCGGGTGGCAGCCGGGCCACATCCGCAGGGTCCATAACGTTCGAGGCGAGCTGGACGCCGCTCCAGCCGAACCGCCGGTTCGGGCGCAGGCGGTCCAGGCGGACTTCGAGCGTGTCACCCGGCTCCGCGCCTTCCACGAAGAAAGGACCGGTCATCGGATTGACACCCATGTGGCGGCGCTCACGACCGGCGTCAAAGCCGCGCGCGTCCACCGTCGTCGTCTCGATCGCATCGCCGCTTGCGACATGCAGCACAGGCGGGTGCGTCCCGAGGGTGCTGAAATAATGGTCCGGCGTGAACTGGTGTGTGGTCATTGGGTCCTTGTCTCTCCTGTCAAACGGCTTGCCCCAACTCGGGCCGGGTCCGGCCGCTGTCCACGACTAGCGTCTAGCCGGTGATCCAGCCGGTGATCCAGCCGGCCTCGTCTCCGGCGAGGAAAGCCATCGCCTGGGCGACATCCTCGGGATTTCCCGGTTTTCCCATGGAGATCGCTTTCGTCATGGTTTGGAGATACTCCTCCCCCATCTCGGCCAGGGCTTCGGTGAGGATGTTGCCCGGCTCGACGCCGTTGACCGTGATGCCGAAGGGGGCATCCCCTCCGGCCTCGCGGATCTCCTGCACGACGCGGGCAACACACAGACCAGGCGATTGAAATCGCGGCAACAAAAGCACGAAGTCTGCCTTCGCAGACTCAGAACACTCAGACTCAGAACACTCAGACTCTGAACCTGCGGAGGTAGGTTTCGTTAACTCGTTGCTGCGGTTTCAACCGCCAGTTCAGAGGTTTCCATACAGTCTTTTACGAAACGTCAGGCCGCCAGGGCGGCTTTGCGGGAGCGGATTCGATCGAAGAACATCCAGGCGATGCCGAGCGCCATGTAGACCGCGAAGATCTCCGGCAGATAATTGTCCGGGGCGGTCGGCCACGGGGACACGCTGCCCTTCACGGCCAGGCCCATGAAGAGGGTGCCAACCACGGCGGAGAAGACCAGCCAGGGCGACAGCGTCTTGTCGCGACGCGCCGAGATTACGGCGCCGACGGCAATCAGGATGTAGGCCAGCAGGAAGCCGTAGGTAGCGATGGTCCCGTTCATATTATAAATGTCCAGCGGCACGAAGCCTTTCAAGCTCAACCCGACCAGCACCACGAGCATGATGATCGCCGAGACGGTGGCGGCGATGTGCGGGGTGGCATTGGTGTCGTGCGACCGGCCCAGGTTGGCGTGAATCAGTCCGTCCCGCGACATGGAGAGGAGGATGCGCGAAGTCGCCGTGACGCAGGCCAGGGAACAAGCAAAGAGGCTGATGACCGCGCCGAAGGAAACCAGCAGGCCGAGCAGAGGCGCATGGGCAATGTCCGCCATGGCCGTCAGCGCAACCAGGTTCGGGTCGCTCAGGGCGGTTTTGTAGCCCGAGAACGAGGAAACCATGATAAACGACATGAGCATGAAAAACGCACCGGCGATCGCCGTACTCATAAATACCGCGCGCGGGATGCTGCGCCTCGGGTTCTTAGCCTCCGCGCCCAGGGCCGTGGCGCTCTCGAACCCGACAAAGGAGAAGACGCCGAGCACCATTCCCCCTTGCAGGCCGTTCAGCGTCATGCCTTTGAGCGCGAACTGGTTGCCCAGGTGCAGGCCGGTGTGCCGAACCATAGCGATTCCAAGGATCAGAATCAGGCTAACGGAGACGCCTTCCAGCAGCAACATCATCTTTGCCGATAGGCGCACATCCTTATAGGCGACGAGCCAGACCAGAGCCACGACGGCGGCAAAGATCAGCAGGGCGGGCATCGTAATATGGATATTGGTCAGCAAGGTCTGCGCGTAAGGCGCGGTGTACGAGGCGACGGCGATGCCCGTCGTCAGGTAGGCCAGGATCAAAGCCCAGCCGGTGATGAAGCCCGCAGTCGGCCCCAGGCTCATCGTCACATAGGAATACAATGCGCCCGGAGTCGCCGTCTTGCTGGCGAACTGCTTGATGCAGACGCCGATCAGCAGCAGGCCGAGGGTCGCCAGCAGGTAGGTGAACCAGGTGCCGTTGCCCGACGACCCGAAGACGAGTTGGAGGTTGACCGCGGGGGTCAGGGTCGGCGCGATGTTGGCGATGGACTGCGCCAGTGTCTCGGTGGAATTGAGCGCGTCGCGGCGCAGGCCGACGGCGTGGTGGTTGTGTTCCCCCAGATCGAGGTGATCGCCGGGGGGGGCTTCGATAACGGCCATGGTCATTCGTCCTTTCCGGGCGGCGCGGGGCCGCCGCGTCAACGGGCAATGGTGCGTACTTCTACACCGAAGGATCGCGGCGGAACGGGAGAATGGCAGCACTGCCGAGGTCGGAGCGGACGATTTAGTTCAGGGCTACATGGTCAGGACGGCGCGGTAACGGACCCGGTTGTCACGCACACGCTGGATCGCCTCGTTGGCGCGCTCGAACGGGAACGTCTCCACCAGAGGCGCGATGGAGTGGCGCTCGGCCAGCGCCAGCATCTCGATGATCTCGGCGGGACTGCCGATGGGCGATCCCATGATCCGGCGGCGCTTCTCCTGGAACGCGAACACGGACAGCGAAATCGGCTCGTTCGGGACACCCACCAGGTTGAACACGCCATCAGAGGCCAGGCAGTTCAGATAAGCATTATAGTCTTTATCAGCGGCGACCGTGTCAATGATTATGTCGAGCGAGCGCGACGGCTTTCGCGGGAGGCCACCCCCCGGTCCGGTGACGACAGCCTCCGACGCGCCCAGATGCGCGGCGAAATCTGCCTTATCGGGCGAGGACGTGAAGACCGTCACCCGGTTGCCAAGTTTGGCCGCGAACTGCACCGCGAGATGGCCCAGACCGCCGATCCCGATGACGCCGATCTCCTGGCCGCCCTTCATGCCCGCGTGGCGCAGCCCCGAGTAGACCGTGATGCCGGCGCAGAGCAGCGGCCCCGCCGCTTCGGTCGGGATGCCCTTCGGGATCGGGAAGGCAAAGCGCGAGTCCACGGCCAGATGGTCGCCAAACCCGCCGTATTGTTGAATGATCGTTGCCCTTTGGTCCACTTCGCACATCTGGGTGTTCCCGCGTTGGCAGTCCGGGCAGTGCAGGCAGGCCCCGCTCTGCCAGCCGACGCCGACCCGGTCCCCGATCTTGAGGTGCGTGACGAGTGGCCCGGCCTCCACCACCATGCCGACCGCTTCGTGGCCCGGCACCATCGGGTAGGTCGGCCCGCCCCAATCATTGTCCACGACGTGGATGTCCGAGTGACACAGCCCGCAGGCCAGCACCCGGAGGAGGCAGTCGTGTCCGCCGATCGGCCCGGTTTCGTACTCGAACGGGCGCAGGCTTTCCCCCGGCGCGTAGGCGGCCAG
>JANOOM010000075.1:0-2741 GCA_031421335.1 Armatimonadota bacterium | reverse complement strand
ATCCTGAAGCGCGGCACGGCCCTCCGCCTGACCGACCTCGAAGGCGGGGCGAACGTCGGCGCGATCTTTTATAATGCCGACTGCCCCGTCGAACGGCTTAATATCCCGGACACTCTGAAGGCCCAGCATATCGCGCGGCTGACCCAAGGCTTTGTCCTCTATTCGGATATGGGCCGCATCCTCTGCTCCTTCACCGCCGACAGCCTCGGCTGGCATGACGCATTAGCCGGCTGCTCCGATGCCGCCGCCGTCAAAGCTAAATACGGCGAGGCGCGCTATCAAGAGTGCCGCAATGACTTCCACAGGAACGCCCGCGACAGTTTTCTGATCGGTCTCGAAAAGTACGGTTTGGGGCCACGTGACCTGTCCCCCAACATCAACCTTTTCAGTAAAGTCGCCGTGGGCGATGATGGGGCAATGACCTACACGCAGGGCCACTCGCAGCCGGGCAGTTTCGTTGAGCTGCGCGCCGAGATGAACGTCTTGATCATCCTCAATTCGTGCCCGCACCCGCTCGACCCAAGCCCGCGCTACGCCCCGAGGCCGGTGTATCTGTCCCTTCGGCGCGTCCCGCCGCCCGCCGCCGACGATGCCTGCCGGGTCTCGCGCGCCGAGAACGGGCGCGGCTTCGTCCTCACAGAGAGGTATTTCCTATGACCAGCTTTCTTTCCGTCCCGAGCGCACTCGCCCCCACAGGCGCGGTCTACAGCGAGGTTATTCCGGCGGGCGAGTCGTGGATACATCCCATCATCAAGGGCCAGACCCTCCGCATCGTGGATCTGGAGGGCAATCAGGCCGTGGACACACTCTTCTACGATGCCCATGACTATGCCGACCGTTATGACTTCCAGAACACGATCCGGGCGCAGGGCAACATCTACCTCACGGCGGGGTCGCGCCTGATGTCCAGCAAGGGGAACGCCCTGCTGACCATCGTCGCCGACACCTGCGGGCGGCATGACACATTGGGCGGGGCCTGTGCCACTGAGAGTAACCAGGTCCGCTATGCGCTGGACAAGGGCCATATGCACGCCTGCCGGCAGAGCTTCTTGGCGGCGCTCTTGAAGTACGACAACGGCTTGGAGAAACGAGACATCCCCAACAACATCAACTTCTTTATGAACGTCCCGGTCACACCCGAGGGCGGGCTGACATTCGAGGACGGCATCTCGGAGGCCGGGAA
The DNA here is from genome assembly GCA_031421335.1 of Armatimonadota bacterium. Classification (GTDB taxonomy): domain Bacteria; phylum Armatimonadota; class Armatimonadia; order Armatimonadales; family Capsulimonadaceae; genus JANXMY01. Next base: position 1,558 of record JANOOM010000075.1, on the reverse strand, counting down.
GTATGTCGAGATGCGCGCCGAGAGGGACGTGCTGGGATTAATCAGTAACTGCCCGCAGCTCAACAACCCATGCAACGCCTACAACCCGACTCCTATTCAAGTCTTAGTCTGGGGTGCCGATGTTTCGTAAGGTCTTGATCGCTAACCGGGGCGCCATTGCCTGCCGGGTCATCCGTACCCTGCGGACGCTGGGCGTCGGGTCGGTCGCCGTCTACTCCGATGCCGACCGGCACTCCCTGCACGTCGCGCAGGCGGACGAGGCGGTTCGCATCGGCCCGGCCCCGGCGGCCCAGAGCTACCTCTCCATTGACGCCATCCTCCAAGCCGCGCTCCAAACCGGGGCGGAGGCGATACATCCTGGGTATGGCTTCCTGAGTGAGAATTCTGAGTTCGCCGACGCCTGCGAGGCGGCGGGAATCGGGTTCATCGGCCCGACGGGGGCGCAGATGCGGGCCTTCGCCCTGAAACACGCCGCCCGTGCGACAGCCGAAAGTCTCGGCGTTCCCCTGCTGCCTGGGACGGGCCTGCTGCGCGGTCTGCCGGACGCGCGCACGGCGGCACAGAGCATCGGCTATCCCCTGATGCTGAAAAGCACGGCGGGCGGCGGCGGCATCGGCATCCGACTGTGCCGCAGCCCCGAAGAACTAGACGAGGCCTGGGACGCCGTGCAGCGGCAGGGCCAGGCCAGCTTCGGCGACGGCGGCGCGTTCCTAGAACGCTTCATCGCGCAGGCGCGGCACCTCGAAGTGCAGATCTTCGGGGACGGCAAGGGTGAAGTCGTCGCGCTAGGCGAACGGGACTGCTCGGCCCAGCGCCGCAACCAGAAGGTGATCGAGGAGACACCTGCGCCCGGTATCTCGCCCGAGACGCGCGCTCGCCTCGCAGGTCTCGCCGTGCGTCTCGGCAAGTCGGTTCAGTACCGCTCGGCGGGGACCGTCGAATTCGTTTATGATGATGCGGCGGGTGAGTTCTTCTTTCTGGAAGTCAACACGCGCCTGCAAGTGGAGCACGGCGTCACCGAAGAGGTCACCGGCATTGACCTCGTCGCCTGGATGGTGCTCCAAGCGTCCGGCGACCTGCCGCCGCTCCCGACCTTCTCCATTCAGCCCCAGGGCCACTCGTTCGAGGCTCGGCTGTATGCCGAAGACGCCGGGCGCGGCTTTCAGCCCAGCATCGGCCGCCTGACGCACGTCCGCTTCCCAGATGCGGTTCGGGTCGAGACGTGGGTCGAGCCGGGAACGGAGATCACCCCCTATTACGACCCGATGGTCGCCAAGCTGATTGTGCGCGGCGCGGACCGCCCACAGGCTTTAGCCGCTCTGCAAGACGCGCTCGCCCAGACGCAGCTCGCGGGCATCGAAACCAACCTCGATTATCTCCGCAAGTTCTGCGCCTCGCCTGAACTTGCTTCCGGCGCGGTCACGACTTCGTTCCTTTCCCGGTTCCCCTACGAGCGCACAGCCTTCGAGGTCCTCGCGGGCGGGACTCAGACAACGGTGCAGGACACCTCGGGGCGGCTTGGGTACTGGAACGTCGGTGTGCCGCCGTCCGGGCCGAT
>JANOOM010000074.1:0-7547 GCA_031421335.1 Armatimonadota bacterium | reverse complement strand
CGCGCGGGGCAGGGCGACATGCACGGTGGTCCCCTGACCGACGGCGCTCTCCACTGAGATCGTGTCGGCCCACGACGACACGATCTCCCGGCAGATGGCAAGCCCCAGGTCCGTGCCGCCCTTGCCGCGCGAGCGCGACGCGGTAAAAGCGCTCGAAGAGGTGCTGACCTGTACCCTATAAACTGTACCATTTGCAAAGTGAGTATCACCTGAAAGGTAGAATACTCACATGCAGAAGAACCAGTTCACTGACGAGCAGATCGTCGCCCTCTTGCAGCAGGCCGAGAAGGGCGAGCAGACCATCGCCGAAGTCTGCCGCCAGCACAACGTCTCCGAAAACAGCTTCTACCGCTGGCGCTCGCGCTTCGGCAGCGCCACCGCCCATGAAGCCGCCCGCCTGCGCGAGATGGAGAAAGAGAACGCCCGCCTCAAACGCCTGCTGGCCGAGCGCGACCTGGAGATGGACATCATCAAGGAACTGCTCCAAACCCCAATAAAGCCCTAAAAAGTAGCCGAGGCCGATGATCCCGTCCAGCAACAGCGAGGCAACGTCGCCTACGCCACAGAACGCGGCTTGTCTCAGCGGCGGGCCTGCCGCCTCCTGGAAGTCGCGCGGGCGACGGTCCGCTATGTCCCGCACCCAGAATAGGAGGGGCCGCTGCTCGGAGAGCTTCAGCAGCTCAAAGGCCAGTACCCGCACTTCGGCATCCGCCGCGCCCACGCCCTGTTGAAGAGCGGCGGCCGAGTCATCAACCACAAGCGGGTGCAGCGGCTCTGGCGCAAGCACGGGCTGCAAGTGGTGCAGCGCCCCAAGAAGCGCAGGATCAAGACAGGGCGCTCCGTCCCGTGCCAGGCCCAGCATCCTGATCATGTCTGGAGCTACGACTTCCAGGTGGATGCCCTGCTGTCCGGGCGGTCCGCCTCCTGAGCGTGCTCGACGAGTTAGGGTTTTGTTAGGGTCACGCGCGAGTGGCTGTCGGTAACAGTGGGCGTGTCCCTGACCAGCCAGGCGGTGGTCGCTGCTCTGGGGCCGCTGTTCCTGGCGCGCGGCGCTCCCAAGGTTCGTCCGCCGCGACAACGGCCCCGAGTTCATCGCTGCCGAGGTTCAGGCGTGGCTCCAGGCCAGCGGCTCCGCGCCCCATTACATCGATCCTGGCTGCCCGTGGCAGAATGGGGTCCAGGAGAGCTTCCACGGCAAGCTGCGCGACGAACTGCTGGACCGCGAAGCCTTCGCCTCGGTCGAGGAAGTCCGAGTGCTGCTGGAAGCGCATCGGCGCTGGTACAATGAACAGAGGCCGCACAGCAGCCTTAACGACTTGCCTCCTGTAGCATTTGCGGGGGGGGGTGGCGGCAACAGGAACAGGAGCAGGAGCAGGAGCAAAGCAAGCCGCCCGATTAGTCCAAACACTCACTCTGCGAGTGGTACATACACCGGGGTACACCTCACTTTCCCCTGCAACCTGCCTCAGTTCGCTGATAGTTGTGGGCCGCAACTTCGGGAGGCGAACAATGCTTTGATGTACGATTTGAAGGCGCACAGTGTCAGACGGACTATTCCATACAAAGCAACTGGTCTTGTTGAGTACGATGAGTTTTACCCCCGTCAGTCCAAGCCCATCATTGACCAGATCGACCGCGTCTTGGCGAAGCACTACGGCTTCACCGACGAGGAAACCGACTTCATCATCAACTACGACATCAAGTACCGCATGGGGCGCGGCGGGAATGCGGCGGACGTGGAGTAAGCGATCCGAAAAGAGGCAACGGCATGGGGCAGGGAAAGAATGAAGAAGTAACCGACCCGAGGACGGGCGGCTTGGAGGGATACGCTGACTTTCTGACGGACATCAAGGGCCGCATCCAGACGGCGCAGCTTCAGGCGGCGCTGTCACTCAGTCGTCAGGTCGTCTGGCTCTACTGGCAGATCGGCCACGAGGTCTTGGCGCGGCAGGCGCGGCACGGCTGGGGCGCGAAAGTTGTGGAGCGCCTCGCGGCGGACCTCAAGGCGGCCTTTCCAGGCGTCGAAGGGTTTTCTCCGCGCAACCTCAAGTACATGCGCGCTTTTGCGGAAGCGTACCCCGACGCCGAAATCGTGCAACAGTTGTTGCACAACTCCCCGCTGCCCTGGGGCCACCACCTGCGTCTGCTGGACAAGGTCAAGGACGCCGACCAGCGCCTCTGGTACGTCCGCGCCGCCCACGAACACGGCTGGAGCCGCGCCATTCTGGAACACCAGATCGAAACCGACCTGTACGGGCGTCAGGGCCAGGCGACTTCCAACTTCACCCGCACACTGCCTCCGCCCCAGTCCGACCTCGCCCAGCAAATCCTCAACGACCCGTACAACTTCGATTTCCTCACCCTCGGAACCGACGCGCACGAGCGGAACCTGGAGCGCGGATTGCTGGCCCATTTGCAGAAGTTCCTGCTGGAAATGGGCGCGGGCTTCTCCTTCGTGGGAAGCCAGTATCACCTGGAAGTCGGCGGGGAGGACTACTACATTGACCTGCTGTTCTACCACCTGCGCCTGCGCTGCTTCGTGGTCGTAGACCTGAAGATGACCAAGTTCATCCCCGAGTTCGCGGGCAAGATGAACTTCTACCTGTCCGCCGTGGACGACCTGCTGCGCCACCCATCGGACGCGCCGACCCTGGGCCTGATTCTGTGCAAGACGCGCGAGCGGGTCACGGTCGAGTACGCCCTGCGGAACACCGCCACGCCCATCGGCGTCGCCGAGTTCCGCGTCACGGACGCTCTCCCCAACGACCTCTTGGACAGCCTGCCGACTGTCCAGCAGCTTGAGGCGGAGCTGTCGGAGCCGCCCGACGATGGGGATTGACATTCGTCTGCCTCGCTGTTGTACTAAAAGGCATAAAAGTGTCATACGGTATCGCCGTATGACACCTAAGTATAATAAGCGAGTCCACACGTGCAGCCATCCGACTTCAGCAAAGACAAAGCGGGCCAGATCATCAAAGCCCCGCAGGACTACTGGGCCTTCGACCCGACACCACTGCCGCCGCCCCTGACACCGACCTGGGAACTGGCGGGCGAGATTTCCGCCGCCGACCGCGCCCTGAGCGAGCTGGCAGTCGTGTTCGCACCCCATTCCGTTTCGCTCGTGCTGCCAGGCGCGGACGGCTACAAAAAAGTCGGGGGTGGGGAAGAGCGTGCGCTTCTTGCCGCCCTTGCCCTTGGACACCAACATCTCCTCCTGATCAAAGAGCACATCGGCCAATCTAATGTTGACCAACTCGTCGGCGCGAACCCCAGTGTAAAGTAGCGCGGATATGAGCGCGACCAACATGGCGACTTTGCGCGGGTCACACTGCCGCGCCGCGGCGTCCAGCAGGGCAAGCGCCTCGGGGTCGCTCATCGTCAGGCGGCGGCCCTCCGCCTTTTTCGGCATGGTGAAAGCCTTAACGGGGTTCTCTTCCAGCAGCTTCGCCTCGTGGATGAGAAACTCGCTGAGGCCACGGAGCGGATGGAAGGCGGCACGGACGGTGTTGGCCGCCAGGCCCTTCAAGGAACACTGGTAGCACCGCAGGTTGCTGACGGCGAGCGCGTCTTCCAACGTCGGGTTGGGGAAGCCGTTCTCAGGGAGCCAGCGCCCGTATCAATTGGGCCACGACTGGTAGGTCGTGTGTGTAGTCTTGGAATCCTTGGCCTCATAAAGAAGGCAGTTGAAGTAGTCGGTTTTGGTTTGTGCGAAAAGCATGTCGTTTCTCCTAACCTGTATCCTCGTGGCTGGGGCCAGAAGTGGCACAGGCGGCGACACAACTTTTGCTGCTTTCTTTCCGTTCATCTCGTGGGTGCTCCCGTTCGGGTTAAGTCCACGCATGAATTGAGGGCGTAGGTGACAAAAAACGGCTCATGCCTGAAGGAGTTCAGGCACGAGCCGTTTCGGGATATCATTGCCTGTTATTGAGTTTCAACAATAGCGAAGGGGAGACTCGAACTCCCGACATTTCGGGTATGAACCGAACGCTCTAACCAACTGAGCTACTTCGCCACAAGCGCTAGCAGTATACCCCATGGAAAAACCGCCCGTCAAGACCGCGTGTACGTTTTTGCGAGGCATGGTGTATACTCCGCTCCATGGACACACTGCTTCACATCTGCACGCGCTCGGACTGGGAAGAAGCGCGGGAGCGCAGCGAGTACCGCGCCGCCTCCCTCGCCTCCGAGGGCTTCATCCACCTGTCAACGCCGGACCAGGTGGCGGCGACAGCGAACCGCTTCTACTTGGGGCAGACGGGCCTGGTCCTGCTGGTCATTGACGCAGGCCGCCTCCTGCCCGAAGTCCGGTATGAGGCCGCCGACGGCGCCCTCTTCCCGCACCTCTACGGCCCGCTCAACCTAGACGCAGTGGTGGGAGCCAGCGATTTCGAGCCGGGCGCGGACGGCACGTTTTCCCAGGCGGGTTGAAGGGCTATCACAAGGGCATGTCAGGCGGTTCGTGGTTAACGATGCCCAGCACGCGCTTTCCCCCCTGCCTCCACCTCGACCACGCGGGCCTCTTTGGAGATCACGCGCATTTCGGCCATCTCAGTTCCCCCGATGATGATTTCCTTGGACGCGATGTTGACGCCCGCAGGGGCATGGCCCACGGGCCAGCGCTCGGCCGTGACGTGTTCCACAACGAACATGTAAGCCTACTCTACACTCATGCCCGATGTCCAAACTCAGAATCACGGCGGCCCTCGGCAGCAGATCGCCGGCTCAGCGGTTGCGAGACGGTCCACAGAGATGAGTGGAAAACCAGCCTGTCCCATCAGGCGGCACACTTTACTCGTGAGGATGAGGTGGTTGTGTTCAGGCAGATCGCCAGCGGGAACCCCGCACCTCAGAGCTTCCCGCGTGGAACCATCAATGAGCAGGATCTGTTCCGTGACTGACACGTTTCGAGTTATGCTTGGAAGTCGCTCATTTTCCAGGGAGGGTGTTTTCTGGGTTGACAAACGGGGCAGCGAGCGGCTATACTCTTGCCATTCTCGCCCAACGGGTGAAATTTTAATGGAAGGAAGACCGGCTCAGATGAAGACACATTTGATTATCTCGCCCACCCTGTTCGCCCACAGCGCCCGGAGTGTGTCTCGGACGACCGGCCTTGTTCCGTTCTTTGCCACCGTCCCACCCCGCTTGATTGCCCGCCCACAGCCTTTCGGGAGGAACCGCCGCGTCTGAAACGAGCCGCACACCCTCCATGGTTCACCAAAGGCTTCGGGCTTCCGCGACGTTTCAGACGTCGCGCGCAGCCCGGAGCCTTTTTTGTGTTTATCTTTTGTGTTTATCTTTTGTGTTTGTTTGTAGGAGACCTCATGGCGACAACCGAAACGATGCACCCTGTGCGACAGCAGCAGGGTGACAACGAAAAAGAACTGATCCGGCTCCAGGCCGACTTCGGACCGGACGGCGGCTTCGGCAGCCGCAGTCTGGTCGTGACCCGCGAGTCGGTGCGCGTCGAGGAGCCGGGCGGGGCACCCGAGTTCCAGATGCCGATCGCCGACATCCAGACCGCCCGCAACGAGCCTCTGGTCGGCGGGGGGCGGCTCGAGATCACAGCGAAGAACGGCGACATCGTCCCGGTCGTGACCTACTCCCAGACCGTCGCCGCCCGCTTCAGCGAGGCCGCGCGAGGCATCGAGCAGCTCGCCAAGGGGGAGCCGTTTCAGATCAGCCTCAAGGAAGAAAGGACGCGCTGCGCCAAGTGCGACCGGCTGCTGCCCGAGAAGGACGGCATCTGCCCGGCCTGCGTCAACCGCTCCAAGACGATGTGGCGCATCGCGGGCTTTCTGAAGCCATACAAGAAGCAGGCGGGCACCCTAGCCGCTCTGGCGTCCCTGACGACGGCGATGAGTCTGGCGCCGGGCCTGATCCAGCGCAGCCTGATCAACCACGTCCTGGCCCCCCCACCCGGCCACCGCGCCGACCCCAGCCTGCTGCTGCCGCTGATGGGCGCGTGGCTGGCCGTGCTCGTGCTGGGCGTCGGCGTGCAGGTGCTGACGGGGCGGCTGATCGCGTTTTTGGGCGGCAACATCGCCGCCGACCTGCGCGCCCGGCTGTACCGGTCCATCGAGTTCTTGCAGCTCAACTACTTCGATAAGAAGCAGGTCGGGGCGATCACCAGCCGCGTCACCCAGGACACCGACCGGGTCTGGGGCTTTCTCACGGAAGGCGTGCCTTACTTCCTGATCAACGGCCTGCTGCTTTTGGGCATCGCCGCGTACCTGTCCTGGGTCAACTGGAAGCTGACTCTGTGCATTCTCGCCCCCATCCCGATCGTGGTCGCCATCGGCGGGTTTTTCTGGAAGTCGGTCTCGCAGCTCTTCGTCCGGGTCGGCCAAAAGTGGGCGCGGTTCCACATCCACCTCAACGAGTCGCTGTCGGGTATCCGGGTCGTCAAGGCGTTCGCCCAGGAAGACTACGAGAACGTCAAATTCGCGTCGCGGAATGCCGAGCTGCGCGATGCCGGGGTGGCCGCCGACACGCGCTGGAACACCATTTTCGGCCTGATGTCGCTGTTCGTCGGCCTGGGCAGCCTGATCAACTGGGCCGTCGGCGGGTGGATGGTCTACCGAGGCCAGATGAACCTCGGCGACTTCTGGCTGTTCAACTCCTACCTTGCCCTCATCTACGGGCCATTGCAATGGTTCGCCCAGGTCAACAACTGGTTCAGCCGGGCCATGGCCGGGGCCGAGCGCATCTTCGAGGTGATGGACACCGAAAAGGAGAACTACGGCGACCCCGAGGCCGCCCACGCCATCGAGGGCCGGGTCGAATTCGAAAACGTCCGGTTCGGCTACGACAAGTCCAACCCCGTCTTGAAGGGCCTGACGTTTGTGGCCGAGCCGGGCGAGATGATCGGCCTGGTCGGCAAGAGCGGCGCGGGCAAGTCCACGACCATTAACCTGCTCTGCCGCTTCTACGAGCCGGACGCCGGGACTTTGAAGATAGACGGCATTGACTACACCGAGATGAGCCTCCAGGCCATGCGCCGTCAGATCGGCATCGTCTTGCAGGAGCCGTTCCTGTTCAACGGGACCGTCGCCGACAACATCGCCTACGGTAAGCCGGGCGCGTCTTTAGAGGAGATCATGACGGCGGCCAAGGCCGCGAATGCCCACAACTTCATTCTGGCCAAGCCCGACGGCTACGACACCATGGTGGGCGAGCGCGGCGCGAAGCTCTCAGGGGGCGAGCGCCAGCGCGTTTCCATCGCCCGCGCCATCCTGCACGACCCGCGCATCCTGATCCTGGACGAGGCGACGAGCGCGGTGGACGTCGAGACCGAGAAGCAAATACAAGAAGCCATCGGGCGGCTGATCAAGGGCCGGACGACCTTTGCCATCGCCCACCGGCTCTCCACGCTCAGGAACGCCGACCGCTTGATCGTTTTGGACGGCGGCAAGATCGCCGAGATGGGGACGCACGCCGAGCTGATGGAGAAGAAGGGCGACTTCTTCAAGCTGGTCGAGACGCAGAGCCAGGTGACGCAGATACTGGGGGCGGTGTGAGATCCTCTCCCCGGCACAAGTGCCCCCCCT
>JANOOM010000073.1:0-2727 GCA_031421335.1 Armatimonadota bacterium | reverse complement strand
GCGCTCGGTGCAGGGCGGACAATCCCCCCGCCGCAGCGGCGGCGATCAGGCCGGAGATCCGCAGGACGTTCACCAGCAGGGCCAGCGGCAGCACAGCGGCGAGCAGGATCACGCGCTTCCACTGGCTGGACGTGAATAGGTAGGCGTACAGCAACGTGAACGCCGACAAACTAAGCAGCTTGTGGAACCCACTGCACGCCTCGGCGACTTCCAGGGTGGCGCCAGGCACTTGGATCACGTTGCCCTGCTTGATCAGCGGGTAGCCCAGTGCGCTCATCAGGCCGGTCGCCCCGTCCGTGCTGGCCCCTTGGATACGCGTCGTCATGCCGGCAAGGACCGAGTGTGGCAGCGGGTAGGCCAGCAGGGAGAAGAGAATGGCGAACCGGACCAAAGGCAGCATCGCCGGCCCGTACAGCACCAGCACGCCGCCCACCAGCGTCAGGGGCAGGGTCCAGATGCCGATGTAGCGGAGCTGGAGCGTGTAAGAAAGCCACTGCCAGAGGACGCCCAGCGCGAGCGGCAGCAGGCCCCAGGCGCTCGGGCGCCGCTCCACCTGGCGCAGCTCGTCGCGACGCAGCCACAGAATGAAGAGGCACAGCGGGAAGATGAAGAACCCGTGTGCGTAGTTGTCGTTGATCGACCATTCGTGGGCGGCGGCGGCGAGGGCGGGCGCATACATCGCCAGCACGCCCGCGCCGAAGACGAGGGGCAGCCATCGCTCCCAGTCCGCCGAGGCCACCGCCTCATCAGCCGCTTTTCCTGCCTGTGTGATCATGAGGTTTTACCGGCGTAGGAGGGCAGAAGTGTTTGCGACCGCGCCGACGCCGCCAAGCACTTGTAGGATGGTATTGCCATTGAACTGCTCGTGCTTCCTCGGAATGTACAGCGAGTCGCCGGGCTGGACAGCAGGGTTGCCGATGATGCGGCCGTGCAACAAGAACTCGTCCGCGTTGACCCGGACCATTTGTGAGAACGTTTTGTCTTTGTTGGTGTGGATCACGTTGATCTTGCCGGTGTCCGCGTCGGGGGCGACGCCGGCACTGTTCAGCGCATCCAGGATGCGGTCACCGAGCTTGTAGTAGTAGTAGCCTTGGCGCGAGACATCACCGAAAACATAAGTACGGTTATGCAGTTCAGGGATGTTGATGATGTCGCCGGACGCCAGCAGCACATCGGCTTTCGGGTCGCCCGCCTTCAGTAACGCCTGAAGGTCTATCTTCTTGTCGGCGCCATTGCGCGTGAGCGTCGCTGCCGGCAGATCGGCGGTATCGGGGTTGACGCCCCCGCTGGCCGAGATGGCATCCAAGAGGGTCAGGTTCTCTTTGTAATACATGGAGCCGGGCTGCTTGATGCCGTCCCCGGTCACGCTGACCTTGCCCTCCTGCTGGGGCATGTAAAGGATGTCGCCGGGCTGGAGCACGACGTCCACCTCCGTGCCGGCTTTGGTCTCCGGGTGACTAAGGTCTAGGGGGACCTTGGTGCCGTCGGGGTGCGTCAGGACGGCCCGCGTGGCGTCGGCGGCCGGCAGGGCGCCGCCCATCTGGGCGAGCGCGTCCAGCAGGTGCAGGCCGGGCTTGTAGTCGAGGACGCCGGTGCGGGTCAGGTAGCCGTTCAGGACGACCGTCTGGGCGTGCTTCTGGACCAGCGAGACGGTGACGGAGGGATTGATGACGTATTTGCGCCACTTCCTCACCAGCAGCCGCGTCACCTGCTCCTGCGTCAGCCCAGTGACGGAGACCTGGTCGAGCAGCGGCAGTGAGATCGTCCCATCCGGGGTGACCATCGCCTGGGACGTGGTCAGGTTAGGGAAGTTGACGACACTGACGCCGATGACGTCACCGGGAGCGATCTGGTAGCCCGGCGTCGCGGAAGCCGCGGCGGAGGCCGCAGCGGGCATCACCTGCGCGCCGGACGGCGCGGCGGCCAGGGCGGCGAGGAGTATCACGGGGAGGATCTTAGGATTCATGTTGGGTCTCGTCCTTTCGGCCGCGCTCTCTGTCAGATAGTGTCCGCGCGGTCCGTCTTTCTCGACTCTCAAGACGCTTCATTCGGCTCTGGTGTTCCCTCGGGGTTCTCCAGCGATGGATGTGCCGACTTGGAGAACACGAGGTCGTGGGAGCGGTTCATCACCATCGTCTTCTCGAACGTCTGCGGCAGGGCCGGCGCGCTATTCTGGCTGGCCAAGGCGGCGTAGGCGAAGCGGGAGCGGAACGCGCGCTGCTGCGGGCGGGTCAGACCATTCGCCAGCACGACAACCTTTTTGCCGGTGGCGAGGAGTGCCTGCGAGGCGTTGTGGAGAGTTTCCATGTCAACGGCCCCGGCCCGCACCACTTGCAGGAGGCAGTCGGCGTGGGTGGTGAGCAGTAGGGTGTCGGCGACCGAAGTGCAGTCAGGCGCGTCAATGATCACCACGTCGGCCTTGAAGCGCAGCGCCTCCATGACTGAGGCCAGGCGCGGCTGCGACAGCAGGACGGTCGAGTTCTGGGTGCTGACACCGCTGTTGAGGATCGAGAGGTTCTCGACGTTCGAGGTGGCAATGGCCTCGTCCAGGGGGAGCTGCCCTGAGAGGACGTCGGTCAGGCCGCCGGTCTCGCCGGTCTGGAATAGCAGGTTCTGGGACGGGCGGCGCAGGTTGGCATCCACCAGGATGACGGACTTGCCGGACTGGGCCATGGAGCGGGCGAGTTCAGCAGCTGTGACCGACTTGCCCTCGCCGGGCACGGCGCT
>JANOOM010000072.1:0-9069 GCA_031421335.1 Armatimonadota bacterium | reverse complement strand
GATAGGATTTGCCGACCATAAGAGTGGCGTCAGCCAGGACGAGGTTGAACTGGCGCGATATGTTGTTGGAGGGGGGGGTCGCCGCCGTCAGGGTGAGCAGGGTGCCGATGATCGGGGCGGGCGGGGTCACGCCGCCCCCGACGTTGCTGCTGCTGAAGGCGCCGGTGTTCGCGTTCGTGCCGGAGGCGGCCGTGAAATTGGCCGTGAAGGAGCCGCCGCCGCCGGTGCCGGAGTTAGAAACTACGCCGCTGCCGGACGATGAGCTGCCGCCGCACCCGGCCAGGGCCAAAACGGAGCAGCCGGCGAGTGCCAGCGCGGAGAAGCGGAGCGATGGGTATACGGAAAACATAAGAAAGCCCCTTTCAAGAGCAGGGAGCCGCCGTCGGCCCGATTGGAGCAGGCCTTGCGCCTTTCCACGGTCATTATAGGGCCTCACCGTATCAACAGCGTCTCAAATTACTCAAACGCGGGCGGCTCTGGATTTTTATTGACTTTCTTTTGCCGCCCCGGTATACTGGATTTGACATCGTGAAAAATTGCACGGAGTCAAGCGATTTTAGAACGGACCACCACAAATGGCCTACTCTTCTCTAGGGGAGTTTATCGAGCGACTGGACCGAGCGGGTGAGCTGAAGCGCATTAAAACGCCGGTCAGCCCCATCCTGGAGATCACCGAGATCGCGGACCGCGTGATGAAGATGCCGGGCGGCGGGCCGGCTCTGTTGTTCGAGAACGTGAAGGGGTCCAAATTCCCACTTGCGATCAACCTCATGGGGTCACGGCAGCGCATGTCCTGGGCATTAGGCGCGGACGACCTGGAAGACATTGCCCACGAGATCGCCGCTCTGACCCGGCTTCCTTCGGACATGCCGCCCTCGTTGCTGGGTAAGATCCAGCTCCTGCCGCAGCTCGCGGCGCTTGGCAAGCTCAGCCCCAAGCTGGTGTCGTCGTCGTTTGCGCCCTGCCAGGAAGTCGTCAAGCTCGGCGCGGACGCGAACCTGGACGACCTGCCCATCCTAACCTGCTGGCCCGAGGACGGTGGGCCGTACATCACCCTGCCGCTCGTATTCACCAAAGACGAGGGCACCGGCAAGCGCAACGTCGGCATGTACCGCATCCAGAAGCAGGGGCCGCACGAGACCGGGATGCACTGGCAGCGGCACAAGGTCGGGTCACGGCACTTCGCGAACTTCGAGGCGAAGGGCCGGGATATCCCCGTCGCCATCGTGCTGGGCGGCGACCCGGCCGTCATCTACTCGGCCACCGCGCCCCTGCCGGACGACATTGACGAGATGGTCTTTGCGGGCTTCCTCCGCAAGAAGCCGGTCGAGCTTGTCAAGTGCAAGACGATTGATATGGAGGTCCCGGCGGACGCCGAGTTCGTTATCGAGGGCGTCGTCCCCGCCGGCGTCCGCAGGCGTGAAGGGCCATTCGGCGACCACACCGGCTATTACAGCCTCGCCGACGAGTATCCGGTCTTCAAAGTGACGGCGATCACGCACCGGCGGAACGCCGTTTATCCCTGCACCATCGTCGGCCCGCCGCCGATGGAAGACAAGTACATCGGGCTTGCCACCGAGCGCCTCTTTCTGCCGCTGGCCCGGCTGTTCGTGCCGGAAATGATTGACTACCATCTGCCCGTCGAGGGCGCCTTCCACAACCTGGCCCTGGTCCGCATTAAGAAGCGCTACCCTGGTCACGCCTTCAAGGTCATGCACGCCCTGTGGGGCCTGGGCCAGATGATGTTCACCAAGTGCATCGTCGTCGTGGACGAGGACGTGGACGTCCAGAACCCCGGCGAGGTGGTCTGGCGGACCCTCGCCAACATAGACCCGGAGCGGGACATCACATTTGTCAAAGGTCCGATTGACGTTCTCGACCACGCCTCGCCCTTGCCCGCCTTCGGCTCCAAGATGGGCATTGACGCCACCCGCAAGTGGCCGGACGAGGGATTTACGCGCGAGTGGCCCGACGTGCTGAAGATGCCCGCTGAGGTCAAGGTCAGGGTGGACGCGCTCTGGAAAGATTTGGGACTTGGCTGACCCTTTACGCCCCTATAAACCCTGGTTTTGGGCGGCGACGGCATACAACGTCGCCTGGGGAACCGTCGTCGGCCTGGACCCCGGCCTGATGCTGGGATGGATGGGGATGACGCCCACGCAGTCGGCGGCGGCCGGCCCCCTGCCGTCCATCCTGGCCGCCTGCATCGGCATGTTCGTCGGCGTTTATGCCATCGGCTATGCCTGCGTCGCGCTGGACCCGGCCCGTTTTTGGCCTTTCGCGTTCCTCGGCCTGTGCGGGAAGGTTCTAGGTCCGGCGGGGTGGGTATTACACCATGTACTCGGGCATCTGCCCTGGCGTTCGCTCTGGGTAAACGTCTTCAATGACCTGATTTGGTGGCCCGCGTTTTTCGGGCTTCTGCTGACCGTGTGGCGCGAGCACCGCGCCGGAAAGATGCAATTATGACTCCTTACTTCTTGAAATCGTTTGTGCTGGGTATTATCGTGACCGCCCTGATGGCCTATGGGCTGACCAAGCTCGGCTGGGAGTGAAGACTTCTGGGAACATCCGGGGGCGGTTCGCGGTCAGGAACGCAGGCTTGACGCAGCAATGCGCTGTGTGCCATGATAGGCAAAGCAGTCAACTGAAACAGGAACGCCCTTGATGTCCCCCGCCAAACCTCAGGCCGATGCCCCCGGCCGCCTCCTCGCCCTACTGGTCTTCCTAGCGGGCGTCGCCATGCTCATTTTCGTCTTCGTTACGGCCCTGCACCTCTTCCAGTCGCCCGTGCCGGGCCTCGCCCCATTGCAGGTGCCGGGGGCGCCGCCCCCGCCCGCCGTCAACATCGGCACGGCCTTGGCGGACTTTGTTCGCCGCCTGCTGCTCCTTCTGGTGATGACGATGGCCGGCTCGATTCTGGCGAGCAAAGGTGCTCACCTGTATTTTGGGACGCTCTACCCTTCTTCTGAGCCTACTGCCGCGCCTTCTCGGAGGGCAGATGTGTCCCCGGCGGAAAAGCTGCCTTCTTAGAAGTCGGCGACGAGCGGGAGATGGTCGGAGGCCAGTGTCGTTATGGGGGAAATGCTTTTGAGTGCCAATGGCGGCGAGTACAGGATGTAGTCTATTCGGGCGGTCGGTGTATCGGCTGGGTAAGTCACCCGGTTCTGGTCGGCATCGGCGTCCGCGAACTGAGTGCGCTCCAGAAGTGTCGCGATACCCGGTGCCATAGGTCCCTCGTTGAAATCGCCGCAGACGAGGACCGGGCCGGAGACGGACTGGACCAGCTCTGACAGACGCGCCGCCTGCCGCTCCCGTTCCGCACCGTTCAATCCCCAGTGCGTGCAGAAGACTGTCAGCGGCCCCGCCGGGGTCGTCAGGTTCGCTTCCAGCGCCCCGCGCTGCTCGCGGATGCTCGGCAGCAGGTGGTTCTGGACCGCGTTGACGGGGTAGCGCGTGACGATGGCCAGGCCGTAGTTCCCCAGGCCCAGACGCAGGTTGGCTTGGAAGACAACCGGCAGGCCGAGCGCCTTTTGCAGCCGCCCTGGCTGGTCCACGAAGCGGCTCTGCGGCAGGCGCTGGTGTACCTCCTGCAAGCAGAGGATGTCAGGCGCCTGTTCTAAAATCACCTCAGCGATCCGCTCCGTGGACCAGCCGCCGTCCATCCCCCACCCGCCTCGGATATTGTAAGTCATCACGCGCATAATCACACCCGCCCTTGTTCGCCGTCCAGCCGGAGCGCCGGGCGAGGGCGCACCGACCGCCGTAACCACCCCAAGATCGCGCCCGGCCTTTTCGCCTCGCAGACCTCCCAAGCCAGCAGCAGATAGAACGGCACATATTCGGCGATCGGCGTCCACCGGTAGGGCATCATCGAGATGTAAAACGTGTAAAGCAGCGCGGACAGACCGGACAACAGCACGAACGAGTACAAAGGCCGCCCGCCCAGGAGCGGCACGAAGGCCAGTGTCCAGAGCAAATACCAGGGGAACAAGGTCGGGATGACCAGCAGCGTCACGGCCAGCACGACGAATGACCGCCGCAGCAAGTCTAGGTGCGAGTCCACGGGACGCCACACGGACCAGACCACGACGCCGATGATGGCGGCGTCGGACAGCTTCTCCGTCAGGAAATAATGCCAGTGGCGCGTGATGAGCGTCAGGGCCGCGTTCAGCCAGTTGAAGAGACCGGAGTTGACATGCACGGTCTCCAGATACTGATGCATTCCATGGAGGAACTGCGGGAGGCATACCCACAGCGGCATCCCCAGGTAGACCAGGGCCAAAACTGACCAGAGTACGAAGGGGCGCCCATGAACGCGGGCAAACAAGGGCAGCAGCAATAGCGCGAACCCCTTGGTGAGCGCGGCGGCGACCAGAGCGAGCGCGGCCCAGCCGACGAGCCGCTCCGACCGCATGACCAGAATGAACGCGAGCAGCAGGAAGAAGACGCCCACGATGTCCTGGTGTCCGGCCATCGCCACTTCCGTGATCGGCAGGGGACACCAGGCATACCAGATCACTAGACTTAAAGGCCGACGCTGCCGTTTCAGCAGTTGGAGCAGCAGACCGATGACGCCGAAGTCGAACAGCGTATAGATGACCTTGTAACCGATAGGGTTGCTGCCGAACAGGGCGTTGGCGACGGCGAAAATCCCCTGCGAGACCGGCATGTAGATGGATTGGTAGCTCTTATACTCCATCGCGTTCCAGCCCGCATCGCGCAGGAAGCGCAGCGGCTGGGCGTTGGGTGCCCAGTGGTACGGGTTGATGCCGTGGTTGACGAGCCGCCCGTCCCAGATGTACAGCAGGATGTCGGTCGAGAGCCGGGCCGGCGCGAACAGCACGGCCAGGCGGTACAAGACTGCGCCGCTTAGAATGACCGGCAGGACGTAGCGGGACAGGGCACGCGGCACGGCGGGCAGGAGGCAGCCTGCCCCGAAGACGTAGAGGCCAAAGCAGAGGGCATAGATCGTCAAGTACAACCAGGCGGGGTTGAGAGGGTAGAGGAGTCGGCCCAGAAAGAAGTACAGGCTCGCCAGGTCGGCGGCCACGAGGACGAGCCAGAACAACGGCAGCGCGGTTCGGAAGCGAGGCATCGTCCACGCGGGGGCATGCAAGGTCGTTTCAGCGGGGGCATCAATCATTCTGGCTTGCAGACTGTCAACGTGTGCGGGCCAGGTAGGGCGCGACCGCCGCCGCCAGGCTCTGCGCCGTCTGCTCGCCGGTCAGCGTTTTGACGCGGCGCCCCTGCCGGTCGTAGATGAAGGTTCGCGGCAGGTCGCCCTGCCAGGTCGGATCGAGGGCGTTGATGAAGTCCTCGGGGTCCGTGCTCTTTTCCAGGTAGGCCGGGAAGGTCGCCCCCTGCTTCGCCAGGAACGGCTCCACTTTCGTGTGCAGGGTCTTGGCCGAGTCGGCCGACACAGCGATGACGGTCAGCCCCTTGGCTTTGTACTGCCGGCTCGTCTTGACGATGGCCGGGAACTCGGCGACGCACGGGCCGCACCAGGTCGCCCAGAAGTTGACCAGGACAACGCGGCCCTTCTGGGCGGCGATAGCGCGCTTGAGGGCAGGCGCGTCGGCGGGCGTGACGGCGGCATGGGCCGCCGTCATTGTCAGCAGGAGGCCGATTGCGGCGGGGATAATGGTCCTCATCTTAGCCCCGCTTAATCGAGCAACCGAACGCCTTCGTCTGCGCTTTCGCGACAGGCCGCTCGGCGAGAGTCGCGTCCAGAGCGTCGGCCAGCTCGTGTGTCTTGGCATTCGAGAGTTCCATGTCGTTGTCAATACGCCCGTGATAGATCAAGACGCCCTTGCCGTCAATCACATAGGTTTCCGGCGTAACATGGGCGCCGTAAGCGTCGGAGACCTTGTTGCCGGGGTCCACGAGGACGGGGAACGGGAACTTCTGCTCTTTGGTGAACGAGGCCACTTCCGCCTTCAGCTCGTTCTGGTCCGAGTCGATGCCGACGAACGACACGCCCTGCGCGCTGTACTTCTTCGCCAGCGTCGTCATGCGGTTGTTGTAGGCGTTGGAGACAGGACAGCGCGTCGAGACGAACATGAGCACGGTGGCCTTTTTGCCCTGCGACAGGGTGGGCAACGACGCCGCCCGCCCGGTCACGGCATTTGTCAGCGAGAACGACGGTGCGGCCGAGCCGACTTGCGCGGGCGCCGTCTTCTTGAAAGCGACTGCCGTCAGGCTAGTAAAAGTCTGAGTGCGCTTATCAGAATTCAAGGCGGTCGTTGTTCCTGCGTCGGCCACGGGGAGGAGGCCCTTGATCTCCCGATGCGCCTGCACCCACTTCACCCAGTCCGCGCCGCAGGTGGTGAGGTGGCCATTGACGTCCTTGTCCACGAAGGCGACCTTACCGTCCGCGCCGATGATGTAAGTCGTGCGGTCCGCGAAGCCCGCGCCGGGGATGAGGTCGCCGTAGGAAGTTGTCATGGTCTTCTGCGTGTCGGCCAGCAGCGTGTAGGGGATGCCCTCCGAGGTGCAGAACGACTTGTGCGATTTGGGGTCCTGGACGCTGACGCCATAGACGGTCACGCCTTCTGCCTTCAGGGCAGGATAGGCCGCCGAAAGGGAGTGGGCCTCGAGGGTGCAGCCGCCCGTGAAATCGGCGGGGTAGAAAGCCAGCAAGATGACTTTGCCCTTGTCGGCGGCCAATGTGTGCGTCACGCCGTCCTGATCGGGGACCGAATAAGATGGGGCGTTGGCTCCGACGGTCGGGGCGGAGGCATCCATGGTGTGCTTCGCCTGTGTGAACGCGAGGGCGGCCACGGCGACGGTGGCCGAGCCGGCGAGAATGGCGATCTGCTTGATTCGTGTCATCGGTGTATGCTTTCTAGAATCTGAACAGGAAATGACGCAGGGGTCATGTTCTTATACCCCTTGCGCGGCCAAAACGTTTGTTGCCGCTTGAACCCGGACCTCCAGGGGCAGGCCGAAAGTCTTTTCGAATGCGGGCGCCTGCCCTTCCGCCGCCCACACTTCGAGCTGGGCATCGGCGGTGGCATGCAGCGTCATCCGTACACGGTCAGGCCCGGCCAGCGTCTCGCAGGAGACGTCCCGGACCAGCATCAGGTGGCTGCGGTCCAGGGCTTCAGCCAGGCGCAGGGCGCAGGATAGGACGCGGATCGCCCGCTGCGCTTTGAGGTCGAGCCGCGCGTAATGCGCGTGCTTGCGGCGCGGCGTTGCCTTGCGGTGGTACAGGGCCAGGCTCGCCATGATCTCGATCTCACGGTCGTTGAAGCCTAGAAGTTCGGAGTGGCGGATCAAATAATACGAGTGCTGCTGATGGTCGGCGTGGGAGACGAAGAAGCCGGCGTCGTGCAGCATGGCGGCATATTCCAGAAGCTCGCGGGCGGGGCCGTAGTCGTGCAGGCCCAATGTCTTCCACTGGTCAAACAGGGACAGGGACAAGCGGACGATGTGGGCCGAGTGCGTCTCGTCCACGCCGGTCGCGGCCATGAGCTGCCGAATGGAGCGGCGCCGGGCGCTGTCCATGTCGCCCGCGCCGTCTTCCAGGCTCGGGGGATCGCGCCGCAGCCGGTCCAAGATGATGCCTTCGCGCACGCCCCGATCGCTGATGCGGATGGCGGTCGCCCCGACCGTCTCCATGATGGTCTGCAAGATGGCCGACCCGCCAATGATGATGTCGGCCCGCTCCGGGTTGATGCCCGGTACGCGCCGCCGCTGTTCCAGGGTCAGCGCGCAGAGCCGCCTGGTCGTCGCCTGCACGTCGGCGAGTGACAGCTCATAATTTCGCAGGGAAGTCGGGTTTGGCGTCGCCGAAGCATTGGCGATGATCTCGGCGAGGTTCTGAGCGGTCCCGGAAGACCCATACATAACCGAAAAGCCGGCCCGAGCGATGGAGCGGGCGGCGGGGACGAGAAGGGAGCGGACACGGCGCTGTAGATCGTCCCAGGCGTCGGCCGTGACAGGTTTGGAGGGGTCGGGGACGCCTTCCGCCGTCAGGCGGATGGCGCCCATCTTGAGGCTGTCCAGAAAGACATAGTTCTGGCTGTCGCCGACGATCAGCTCGGTCGAACCGCCACCGATGTCCATGATCAGGGCGCGACTCGTCGGGGGCAGATCAATCCCGCTGATCACGCCCAGATAGATCAATCGGGCTTCTTCCTGACCCGAGATGATGCGGACGTCCAGGTCGGCGAGGTCGCGGACGCGCTTGACGAACTCGTGCCCGTTGTCGGCCTCGCGGACGGCGGCGGTGGCGAGCGCGACGATCTCTTCGGCCCCGAAGCCGCGCGCCACTTCCGCGAAGCGCGCGCAGACCAGGGCGCCCCGCGCGATAGCTGTCTCGGTCAGCGAGTGCCTACCGCCCTCACCGTCTTCTTTGCCTTTCGCCGAGTCGATGGGAGCCTGATCGAACTCCCCCTCCCCCAGCCGGACGACCTGCTTCTGGGAGGCGAGGGTCGTCCAGGTCTGGTTGGTCTTGACTTCCACCACGGCGAGCCGAACGGAGTTGGTGCCGATGTCCATAGCGGCAAAGGTACGCATAGGCCTTAGCATACCCGATGCGCGGGGGCGGGGTCAAGGAACCCAGTGCGCGGGGGCGGGGTCAAGGAACCCACCCCGCGACAAGTCGCGACCCTCCCGACGCGGGAGGGTGGACTGGGAAGGTGGTTGAGAGGTTTTGTGGGATGATTGAGAGCATTTTCGGTCAATCAAAGTGTTGGACCGGAGAGATCTCCCGACAACACTTATTAACCTGTGTGCCTTCCACTCATCCCGCAGAACCCACCGGCCACCTTCCCACCCCACCCTCCCGCGTCGGGAGGGTCGCGACTTGTCGCGGGGTGGGTTACGGCGCCGCTGCGAAGAGCGGGTTGATCGTCTCGTAGTACACGTCCGCCGTGCCGTTGCGGGTGCTGTTCCAGAACAGCCAGACCTTGTGCGGGACGCCGTTGCCTGCCAGGATCTGGGCCGCAGAGTTGACGTTCGGGTCGGCGGGTGCCGTGTCCAGGAACGCCGACACGTTGTTCTCGTTGATGGTCGTGTCCAGTGGCACTAGGTAGCCCGGATTAATCGTCGCCAGGCCGCTGATGG
>JANOOM010000071.1:0-4506 GCA_031421335.1 Armatimonadota bacterium | reverse complement strand
GCGGCGATCAGCTTTTTGAGCTGTTTGCGATCGAGCTTCACATGTTTGAGCTTCTGCTGGCGCAGGAGCTTCTGGACTTCTTCAAGCTGTTCTGGGGTCAGCGGCGGGCCGGGGACCAGCGTCAGGGTCGGCGGCAGGACGATGTCAAGGCTCGTCGCCAGGTTGAACTTCTGGCCGGGCCTTGGGGTCCACATCTTGATGACTTTGAGGGCAACCTTCTGCCCCGGCGTGGGCGGCTTCTTCTTGTCCGCCGTCGCCTTCTCCGGCTCCGGCGTTTTGGAGTCCTTGCCGTCCTTGTCGTCGCCGTCTTTGTCCGTGGGCGCGGCGGCCTTTAATGATGCTGACCGGAGCAGTGCGAGGCGCGCGGCGGCCTGTGCCTGCGCGTGGATGACGTTGACGGAGGCGGCACTGTCGCCGCCAGTCTCGGACGCCGACGGGTCTTCGCGGCGAGACTGGTCGCCGGACTTAGCGGATGTGGAGAGCACCCGCGTTCCTGCTGCCCCGCCCTTTTCCGCCTGTCCCTGAGCCGTCCGCGAGGCGCCGTCGCCCGAATTGGCCTGTTTCGAGCCGTGCGAAGTGCTTCCCTGCCCTGGCGCCGCGTGGCCCCCCAACGCGGCGGCCGATCCGGCGCGCGCCGAAGCCAGGGTGCCCGAAGAGGAGGCGCTTGTGCCGCCCGCCTGTCCAGCCGCCTGTCCAGCCACCTGAGCGGGGGCGCCGACGGGGGCGAAGGTCTGGGCCGAGCGGGCGAGGGACGCGGCAAAACGGGAAGGATCCGCCGCGCCCGGCTTGCCGTCTGCGCGGGCTTCCCCGGCCGGCGCGCGCGGTCGGGCGCCCGTGATGCGAGCAGGGCCGGCGGCAGGGCTTCCTTGCGCGGGAGAGGCGGCAGAGGCTTGAACTGCCCCAGCACGAGGGGTTTGAACTGGTTGGGGGCGGAGGCGGGCTTGGGCGGGCTGGCTGCCGCCTGCCGCAGTTCGCGGGCATAAACGAGCCAGAAGACGCCGTTCATCAGGAACGAGGCCAGGTAAGCAACGGCGATTCGCTTCTTTTTGTTCATCACTTCTTGTCTGCGGAGTCGGGCAGGGCCGGCACGATCAGAGCGTGTCCCGTCTGGTCCACGGGTTCCGTCGCCATCAGGGCCGTCACGGGCTGGCCGTTAGGCGTCCGCACGCGGTTAACGGCGTCCATGATCTTGATGAGGGTCTGGGCGGTCTGCGATTTGGCGACGTTCAAGACGACGACGGCGCGCGGGTCGGACGCGGCCCGCGCATCCAGGGCCGGCCCCAGCGCCTCGGGCGCGATGCGGCGTGTCCCGAGGTAGTACCCGCCCGCGTCACTAACGGTCAGAATGACCAGGTGCCGCGGGTCCGTGGCTGCCGCCCCTGCCGGGCTGTCCGCGGCGGCGGGGGACGCGTTCCGGGGCAGGGCGACGGTCATGGCCTTCATGCGGACCATGGACAGACTGGTGATCATAAAAAAGACGAGCAGGAAGAAGATCGTGTCGATCATCGGAATGATCTCGATCCGGGCGCGCTTCATCTGGCGGTGCGGGAACTTCATCGCGTTCTGAGTGTCCTCCAGAGTCCTCTAGGGCTGGACCGGTTCTTCGGGCGCGGTGGCGATCATCACGGTCCCGGCGTTGGCCTGCTTGATCAGGTCGAACGCGCGCTGGAACTTGTCCAGCTTCTGGTTCTTGTCACAATTGATGATGACGGCGACGGTGGGGTCCTCGCTGACGCGGGCGGCGACGAGCGGCCGGATCTGGCTCTCGGCCACGCGTGCCCGGTCTACATAGTAATCCCCCTCTTTGGAGATCGTGACGATGACCTTCTCCTGCGGCTTCAGTGCGGCAGTCTCGCTGGAAGGGAGATCCACGCGGTGGGCCGACATCGGCACCATAGAAAGGCTGGTGATCATAAAGAAGACGAGCAAGAAGAAGATCGTGTCGATCATCGGAATGATCTCGATCCGCGCCCGCTTCACCTCACGCGGTGGGAATTTCATTGCCCCCCCCGTATTTGAGTGTCACGATGACGTTCAGGAACTGGGCGGTCCGCAGCTCCATCTCGCCGACGTTGTCCTTGACGCGCTCGGTCAGAAAGTTGTACGCGGGCAGCGTCAGGATGGCGATGGTCAAGCCGACGCTGGTGGCGACAAGGGCCTCGGCGACGCCGCCGGTGATGGCGTTGGGGTTGTTCAGGCCGGCCACCGAGCCGACGACGTGGAACGCATGGATCATGCCGGTGACGGTCCCGAGCAGACCGAGCAGGGGGGCCAGAGTGACGATGGTGTCCAGCACGCCCAGGCGGTCGTAGAGGGCAGGCAGCTCTTTGAGGGCCGTCTCCTCCATCGAGCGCTCGATCCAGACGTGGTCCAGGTGGCCGGCGCGCAGGCCGCCCGCGACGACCTTGGCGATGCGGCCCGGCGACTGCTCGCAGAACTCCAGGGCGGCGGCGGCCTGCCCGGACTTCAGCAGGGTGGCGATGCGCTTCATCAGCGCCTCGTTGTCCCGGACGGCCGCACCAATAGCGAGGAACCGCTCGATCATGACGGCGACGCTGACGATGCCGCAGAGAAAGAGGGGCCACATGACAGGGCCGCCCCGGAGCAGGAAACCGACATCTTCAGACATACACGCATGCTCTTTTCCTGCTGAGTTTCTTCCCGCTGAATGCAGGTAGCGTTATTATATCGCAAACGCCCCCGATAAGCAAGCCAGTCGGGGCCGCCACACATGCTGGCAAAAAAACCATAGATTTACCGGGTTTATCTTGCGAAAGCGCCCAATCTGTGTTAGAATGTAGTGGTTGTGAAATTTTGCACGGATGCTTTTCCGGACTGTA
The DNA here is from genome assembly GCA_031421335.1 of Armatimonadota bacterium. GTDB lineage: Bacteria > Armatimonadota > Armatimonadia > Armatimonadales > Capsulimonadaceae > JANXMY01. The sequence goes on along the minus strand of JANOOM010000071.1, from coordinate 1,666 downwards.
CCGCCTTCGCGGATAGTCTTTCCCACGCTGGCCACTCAAGATCTACGGCCAGCGATCCAAAGATGAACCCGAAAGGAACTCTTGCTTTTGTCTCGACTTACTGACCTCAAGCCGGTCGCCCTGCTCATTTGCGCCGCTCCCCTCCTGTTTTCTGCCAGCGCGAGCTTCGCCCATCCGGCCCATTCTTCCGCCTCCCACACCGCAAAACTCGCTCATGTGCAGGCCCAGAACAAGGCCATTGCCAGCGGCAACGTCGTCCAGGCAGCTTATGCCTTTCGCGGAACCCGCTATGTGATGGGTGGTACGTCCCGGTCGGGCTTCGACTGCTCCGGCTTCGTCCGCTACATCCTCGGCACCACCGACGGTGTCGCGCTGCCGCGCACGGCCACCGAGCAGTATTATCATGGGGCGCCGATTCCTGACGGCCAGCTCCAACCCGGCGACCTGGTTTTCTTCAAGAACACCTACAAGCGCGGCATCTCTCATGTCGGCATTTATGCCGGCGCCGGCAAGTTCATCCACGCCGCCAATGCACACAAGGGCGTCCGTATGGATAGCCTGGCCGAGGGCTACTATGTCGCCCATTACGCCGGTGCACGCCGCGTCCTGCCCGCACAGATGCGCCTCGCTGCCCCCCTACCCTAGTCAGGGGTCTTGGGCACGCGCCTGAAAACCGCCCGGCCTTGTTTTCTCACCGAAAAGTTGACAAAGACCGAGCGATTTGGGTACTATTCTCGCATCGCTTTTCTTGTGCCAGGAGGCCACCAGGAACATGAAGTTTGAGGAAAAGCAGAGGGCGCGGGAACTGCGGGGGCAGGGCTGGAGTTACAGTGACATACTCAAGGAAATCGGAGTTTCCAAAAGCACCTTGAGCTTGTGGTTGCGCGACATCAGCCTAACTACTCAGCAGATCGCAGGTATTCAGAGCCGGCAGGTAGCAGGACGCGAAAAGTTCATCAAGAGCGCCCGCCTCAGCCGAGATGCCCGGTGGGCCAGATATCATGGAGAGGCAGAAGCAGAGTATGCGGAACTTTCGCAAGATGCTCAGTTTATGTTCGGCCTCGCGCTTTACATAGGCGAGGGCAGCAAGACGAGTGGCAACCTGCTCTGCTTGACCAACTGTGACCCGCGTGTCATTCGTAAGGGCGTGAGCTTCTACGAGAAGATGGGAGTGGCGAGGAACGCGATGCGTGTTGCGATCCAAATCCATCCCGGCCTCTCGAAAGAAATCGCTCAGTTGTTCTGGCAAGAAGTGACAGGATTGCCGCCAGAGCAGTTCCATAAGACCCTTGAAGTCGTAAGCCGTGCAAGCAAGTTGACCAAAGGAAACTTGCAGATCTACGGGACCTGTCAGATACGAGCGTGTTCGACGGCCCTGCGCCAAAAACTAGCTCGTTGGATGGAACTAGCGCTTGATGATGGCCCCTTGGTCTAGTGGTTATGACGCCTCACTTTCACTGAGGAAACCACCGGTTCGAGCCCGGTAGGGGCTATTACAAAATATAAGCAAGGCGACTGCCTACGGGAGGACCAGGAATGGTCCTCTTTTTCTTTGCCTACCCCTCAATCAACTTCCGCCGTTTCAACTCCCCTAGGATCTGTTCCAGCGACTGCTCCACCGTGTCCCGATCCGTGCGAACGGAGACCTCGGGGTGCATCGGCGGCT
>JANOOM010000070.1:0-10335 GCA_031421335.1 Armatimonadota bacterium | reverse complement strand
CACCCCTACCGGGCCGCCCTGGCCTTCGAACTCGGCGCGGAGGCGGTCATTGATCCGCGCGACCCGGATGCCGTGGCGCAGGTCCTAGCCCTGACCAGCGGCGTCGGCCCGGACAAGGCCATAGACTGCTCGGGGTCGCCTGCCGGGCAGCGCCTCTTGATCGAGGCCGTGCGCCGCCGGGGTCAGGTCGCCTTCGTCGGCGAAGGGGGCGAGCTGCCGCTGCACGTCAGCGACGACATGCTCCGCAAGGGGCTGACCCTGCACGGTTGCTGGCACTACAACCGGGCCGACACCCCGCGCGTCATGCAGGCCGTCCGCAAGGCCGGCCCGCTCCTGGACAAGTTCATCACCCACTCATTTCCTATGAGCCACGTTAAGGAGGCGTTCGATCTCCAGCTGACGGGCGAGTGTGGCAAGATAATTTTGAGGCCCTGGCAATGAAGTCCGTCAGGACCCCCCTCGTCGCCTTGTCATACTCACGGTCGTGCTATAATAATCCCATGCCCCTCTTCGAATACACCTGCAGCCACTGCCACAAGCGCTACACCGTCCTCGTCGGCATGACCGCCGCTGGGGACACCAACGTCTGCCCGCACTGCGGCGGCGACCAGGCCACCAAGCGCATCACCCGCTTCGCGCGCGGGCGCGGCGACGATGACCTGATGGACGATCTGGCCGACCCCGCCAACATCGGCGACATGGACGACCCCAAGGCGATGCGCCGCTGGGCCAAGGAGATGGGTAAGGAGATGGGCGAGGATTTAGGCGACGACTTCGACGAGTACATGGACGCTGCCGAGAGCGGCGAAATGGAAGACGACGCGCCCGGCGGGCTGGAATAGCGGAGAAGCAGGAATCGCCGGGCTAAGCGGTGTACCTCGGGCGTGTCGTCTAAAGAGGAGAACCGCCATGTCTCTGTTGACTAACCGCCGCTCGTTCCTGCCCGCCTGTCTGACGCTCGGGACGCTGCTTTGCGCGCTTCCGGTTCTTGCTGACGCACCCGCCGTCGGGACTGCGAAGCCACAGATGCTCATCTTGCAGAACGTCGTCCCCAGGGACATCCTCAAGGCTTTGCACTGGAACCAAAACGCCCAAAGGTTCGACAGTGCCGCGCCGATCCGCGTTGAGGGCGTCACCCGCATCGGCGTCCTGCCGCTGACTAACTCCCTGTCCGTCGTCGCCACGCCTGATGGTTTCACCAAACTACGGACTCTGGTCCGTATCCTAGATGTCGTGCCGCGTCAGGTGGGGATCAAGTTTGCCACGGCGGATGCCGCCGAAGCCGACCTGAAGGCGAGCGGCATCAGCTTCGACCTTGTCCCCGCACTGGACCTGGGCAGGGCGGCCTTACTGCGATACAGTACCAGCGAAAATGTCGCCGCGTTTCTGCAGACACTGACGAAGCGGGGCGCCATCACTCAGGCTCCGGTCATCACCACTACCAACAACGTGGCCGCCACCATCACCCTGTCCACTACGCTCTCTTCGCAGGCGGTTTTGTCCGAAACATTTGCCGTTACCCCCCGCGTCAACAGCAACGACTCCGTGACTCTCGACCTGCACCTGGTCTTGTTGAATGGCACGGCGAAGCGCGAGATGAAGACCCTCCGCACCGTCAAGAGCGGCGACACCATGGTCATCGTCATGCCGCCTATCGGCTCTGCCGCCGGCAAGAGTTTCCTCCTGTTCGTCACACCAACGATCATCTCCACGGACAAAGGACCGGCAACGATGATGGTGAAGTAGCACCGAATCGGGCCGGCGCATCGTAGGGGCGAACCTTGTGTTCGCCCTTGCTCTCCGTGTGCCATTTTCCTGGCCTTCTCCCGCTTAACCGATCCCATGTACCGGGAACACGCGCTCCCGAATCACCTGCACCCCCCGCCGCGCGTACTCCTGCGGGTCCGTAACTGCCGTGTTCGGGTGGCGCCGCCGGTAGATCTGGTCGAAGACGAGCATTTCTTCTTCGGCGCTCGGCCCTGACGTGTCGTGCAGAGCTGCGATTCCCCATTCCTCCGCATATGCCTCCGGCACCGCCTGGGGGAAGTTCTGCCCGGACAGTGCCCCGTAGAGCAGCGTCCACTGACGGGCGACCGTCTTCAGGTTGTAACCGCCCCCGCCTAGTGCGATGGTCGGCTTCCCCAAATCCAGCACCGATGACGCCAGGCCCAGCCAGCCGCGCGTCGTCAGGCACAGGTGGGCCAGGGGGTCCTGGAAGTGGGCATCTGCGCCGACTTGCAAGAGGATATAGTCGGGGTCGAAGGCGCGCAGCAGGGGCAGGAAGGCCGCCGCGAACACCTCGGCGGCGACAGCATCACCGGTGCCGGGTGCGAGCGGTAGGTTGGCATTGTAGCCCAGACCCGGCCCTTCTCCTATCTCCTCCGCAAACCCGGTGACGCGCGGGAACAGCGTCTCGGGCGTCTCGTGAATAGATAGCGTCAGGACTCGCGGATCGTCATAAAAGAGGGCCTGGGTGCCGTCACCGTGGTGGGCGTCAATATCCACATAGGCCACCCGCGCCGCGCCGCCGTCGAGCAGGAAATGGGCGACGAGCGCGCAGTCGTTGACGGTGCAGAAGCCGGCCGCCCGACCGCGCTGGGCGTGGTGCAGGCCGCCCGATGTGTTGAAGGCGGCGTCGTAGCCCCCCGACGAGACCAGACGGGCGCATTCAAGCGAGCCGCCCGCATACAGCAGGGACGCCTCCCACATGCCGGGAAACGGGGGGTTGTCCAGGCCGCCGAAGCCGAAGCGCTTCTTGTCGGCGATGGTGCCTCCCTGGCTGAGAGTCCAGAGGGCGTCCAGATAGTCGGGGGAGTGGACCCGGAGCAGGTCGGCCTCAGTGGCCGGGGCAGGGGTGATGAGGTCGGAGTTCGGGCCACTAAAGGCGCCATTGACGTCCAGCAGGCGCAATGTCATCAGGAGCCGCTTCTGCTGCAAGGGGTGGGTGTCTGAGAGGTGGTATCCGACGTAGTCGTCGCTGTAGACGAAGGCGGCGCGGGGCATGGGGCGGGGGACTTTCTAGGAACCCACCCCGGCACAAGTGCCGACCCTCCCGAAACGGGAGGGCGGGGTGAGAGGGTTGTTGAGAGGTTTAGTGGGATGAATGGGGGCTGTCCTGTTAAGTACCCACGCATATGTTTCCTGGGATTCTGCCCCATCCCTCAAAGACTGGGCTACTCGTACAAAACCTACTTAGGTCTGAAGAAATCCCAGGTTTCTTTTGCACGACTACTTAGCCGCGCCACCGTAGCCGCACCGCTTCGTTGACAGGACTGCCCCCCAATCATCCCGTAGAACCTCTCAACTACCTTCTCAGCCCACCCTCCCGTTTCACCCCAATAAAGCCTCGGGAGGGTCGCCGCTTGCGGCGGGGTGGGTTCCCTCCCCACCGGCGTGAACAGCGCTTCTAGCTCCACGAGGCCGACCGCGCGTGGTGCGGGCGGCAGCGCCGAAACATGTCCGCACAGCGCATCCTGCATGACGACCGGCACGGTGGGGTGGGCGAGTTCGAGCTGAACGCCTGCGCGGAACACGGCGACAGCGTGGACGGGGACGGATACGTCGCAGTCCACTAAATAGTGCGCGACGGCCTTGCGACCGCGCTTGAGCTGGCGCGAGACGCTGCCGCGCAGAGGCTGGCGCGCCCCGTCCGGGTGGACGGCGAACCAGGCATCGCCGTGGCAGGCGTAGCGGCCCGTGTAAGACTTGACTTCGATGACCAGGACGCCCGCCGGACCCAAGATCAGCAGGTCCAGGTCGCCCTGCCGCGTGCCGGGCGCGACGAAGTTCGCGACGGCGGTGTACTCCTCGGGCAGCCCGCGCAGGGCGTTCAAGACGGTATCCTCGCCCTCTGTCCCGCGCGAATAGCGATTGTAGGCGCGCAGGGCGCGGACGCCGGACTGGATACCGCCGAGGCTCAGGAAGGCCGCTGCCCCGAACCCGTAGCCGGCAAGATGGGACGCCTGCGACCAGAGCAGGACGCCGCCGGCGACGCCCGCGACGGCCAGGGTCCCCTCGATCCGCATGATTCTGTCTGCGTGCCGCGCGTGCCGCATCACCTTCATGCCATCATTATTGGCAGGTTGCTGACAAGCCTCTAGTCCGAAATGCCGACCGCCCGGCCCCATTCTAGAAAGGGACCGGGCGTTCGGCGGGTGATCGGATTATAGTGATGCTGTCGCACTTTCGGGAGCAAGGCAGCCATGCACGGTGAATGTTGTGTGCGAAGGCCCTTGGCTTTGCGTCCCTGGGTTTCCCCAGGTTTGCCTTTGTCGAGCAGCGATTGATGGGTCAGACATTCCTATTATGGGCGATATGGGCGGCGTCTTTACCCGAAGTGTTGCGGGGTTTGCGCCTCCGTCTGTTTTGACAGAGGATAATCCATGATCGCAGGCATCTTCTCTAGGAGGCCGGGGTTCGCCTCAAGGTTCGCAAGCATTTTCTGCCTGCCGGCTGTCACTTTCGGAATTATGTGGCGTAGATTTTTCGGAATTGTCTGGCCTATTTCGGGGGCCGTGTTCTCGCCGCGCGGTCGCCCGAAGGCGGGCTTGCCGCCGCTGGTCGTGGTGTCAATGCGTTCGGTCACGCTCTGAAATCCGACGCGTATGGCTTCGAGTTTTCCGCCCGTATCGATCAGGTACTTCAGCGAGCGGCCCAAGCAGTCGAGTCGTGAGACCGTGCAAGATATCGCCCGCGCGGAGTGACTCCACGAGGCGGAATAGTTCTGGCTGGTGACCTACGGCTGACCTACGGCTGACCTACGGCTGACCTACGGCTGACCTACGGCTGACCTACGGCTGACCTACGGCCTTTTCCGCGGGTCGTATCCCGTTTTGTCCCAATCGACCGGATCGTGCTTGTCGGCTTCAGGATCAACTATTGTGTTCTGAAACTGCGCGATCTTCCAGGACTTGCCCCGCTTAACCAGGACAAACGAACCGCGCGTCTTTACTTCCGCTGCCATAACCGTGCCTAAGGCCGAGTACATCCGATTCGGATGCTCGCCATCACCAGAGAACCGCATCGTCGTCACGGCGATAGCGACGGATGGAGCGATCAGCCGGATGAGCACCTGATCTACCTTCAGATTAGCCTTCTCATTCTCAAAAGTCCGAAAAAAGTTGGTGTGTCCACGCCTGACGTTCGCCTTGCCGCGCCAGTGGTTGCCGGTGACGTTCACCCACTCGACGTCCTCGGCGTCGAGAGCGTGCATCGCGTCCATATCGTGGTGCTCCCAGCTGTTAGCGAACGCCGACACGACGTCGCGTATCGAAGCATCGTCCGCAGCACTAAGTGTTCTGCTGCTCCGTGTAGAAAGTGGGCCGGAATCAGCGGCTTTCGTGTTCATGAGTGTTACCAGTATTCCAAGGCCGAGTGACAGTCCAACAAGCCATAGCTTAAGGTTCATGATCATTCCTCCTTCAAGGTCGAATGGAAGGAACGTAAGCTCTTTCCTTGAGAACCATTATACTCATCATTCAAGATCGGTAATAGTAAAAAACCGACACCTCCTGACCTCCTGTGGCCGGTGCTCAGGTGTTCGGGCGGTTGGCAGCTCGGAACGCTGTCTGAAATTGCGGCACTTCGTTGATACGTCCGAGAAACCGGGTCGGCGAGTCTCCGGCCAGATCCCTGAAGTCGTGGACCATGTGCATCTGGTCGTAATAGCAAAAATCGTGTGCGATATCGGTCCAGGAAGTACCGGGCGAGTTGAGTTTACGATCCAGAGCTGCGCTGAACCGAACTACCCGGCTATACAGTTTGGGAGAAACACCGACCTGAGCCAGGAATCTCCGTTCGAGCTGCCGCTCGGTGAGCTCGACACGGGCTGCCATTCTCGCAACGGTGCAGGTCCCGTTGCTGGCAAAGAGTCTATTGGCTTCCCTGGCCACCTGGTCCAGGTCTCCGCGGGCGCGAACACGGCGAAGCAGGTATTTCTCCGCGATGAGAATGCGTTCTTCGAACGTCGACACGGAAGAAAGTCTCTGGCGAAGCACCGTGCTGTGCACGCCGATGACGCCGTCTGCATCGTAGGACGCATCCGTCAGTTCGCACATGGGCGTTCCAAACAGATGGTGGAAGCCGGCTGGCTGAAAGTGGATGGTGAACACATCCACAATCCCAAGTATGGCGAGGTCTAATCGGTAGAACGTCTGCGGTCCGGCGACCATGCTGCGGGGAGATGTCTCGCCGTGACCGGTGCCGTGACCGGTGCCGTGACCAGCAGTGTCGTGCCGATGAACATCATACCGATCCTGGAAGAAGAACATCAGAACCTGTTTTGGGCGTGCTGGCAGAGGGACCCTCAGGGGTTGGCCGGAAATCACCCCTTGGGTATGTCCATAGCTCCACACGAAGGGACGGAGGGCAAAGGACGGTGCCATCATTCTGGTAGTAAGCAAGCGGGACCTCCTGTTCGAGCAATGGTGAGCGTTTCGCGTTTTCTGCTTGGAAGATCTGCCTTGTACGCCGCTCCTGAGGAGATTTCTCTTTGCCCAGTGTTACTTCCAGTGTTACTTCCAGTGTTCACCCAGCCGAACCCGTGGCGCTCTCATGCACAGGCAGCCTTGGTGCAACAGGACTACTCCGCAGCGGCATGGGAAACGCGGTACACCGAGCGCCTCGGACGCTGACCCACGAGCAGACGAACGGGGGCCGTCGGCGGCGCGCGGCCGACAGCCGCGTAGACAAAATAGGCCAAATAATTCCGAAAAATCTGCGCCAGATAATTCTGAAAGTTACAGTCGGCGTTATAACACTGCGCCAGGATGTCCTGGATGACAACAGCTTCCGCCGACAAAAGACGCAGAACATTTTCCGGCATGTTCCGGTCAGGACGTTCAGGGGCGAGAGAGCGGCCACGCCGCGCCATATGGTCCTCAACCACACCACGACAGCTCTGCTGCATCTGCTCCAAGGTGAGGGCGTGATGCAGTCCGATGACGGCCTTGATGTGAGCAGCTTGCAATCTCCGGTACATTTTGTTCGCCCGTGCGGCTTTTTCGGGGTCCATTATCACCTTCCACGCGCCGACATCGGCCCCGGAACCACTTCCAGGGCGGAACCGTCCGCCAGCCGGTACACATAGAAGTCGCTGTCGATGCTGAAGACGCGTCCGTAGCCACGCGCTTCGGCCAGGGTGACCAGGGAGGCATCCGCAAGGTCCATCGGCATGTCGTTGTACGTCTCCATCAGTTCCAGAGCGCGTGCCGTTTCCGCTCCCGTCGGTGCATGAATACGGACGGTCCCTCCCTCCCACAGAACCCAAAGAAGTCGCTGGAGCGGCCAGCCTCCCCGCTGCCGGCATAAGTACAAAGCCTCCGTGAAACAGGGCCAAGTCGTGACCAGAGGTACGGCGAGCGAAGGTATCAAGGCTTGGCAACGGACGTACTGCTCCGGCTGTCCTTGGACGTCCACGAGCGCAAAGAGCAGTCCAGTGTCGGTGAGCGTCCCGACTGGCACAGTCATACGTTGAAGCCCTGTTTGCGGTACTTCTCGGCCACGATTTCGCCAAAGGCTTTCTCCTCTAGGGAGGAGCCTGTTGTCCTCTGCTCAGGCGGAACTGGCGGCAGCAATCGCGCCTGCGCCTGGACAGAGGCCAGAAGGTCACGCATCCGCCTCTGCTCACCGTCGTCTCCTTCTTCCGCTGAAGCATCTCGCGTCGCTTCTGCCAGGACGCACGACTCGATTTCGGACGTCAAAGGAAGTGCCATGGTTCCCCAATTATACCGTTCCTGGCGCCAGAATCAGGACCCCATGCGCCTCTAGCTCGATCTCGCCGGACAGCGCACGGCCTGTCAACAAGTCCATGTGGCCGCCCTCGGGCAGAATCACGGCGATAGGGCAGGGGTTGTGATTCAGGACGTACAGCAGGGTCTCGCCATCGGGAGAAACGCGCGGGACGACTTCCAGGCCGGCCGGTGCGCCGACGACCGGGGGCGTAATGCCCTTATCGGCGCAGAGCTTCCCGAGGAAGCCGGCCAGAGCGTCGGCATCCAGGGCGGTCGCCAAGTAGTAGGCCCGGCCCTGTCCAAACTGGTTCACTGTGACGGCGGGTTCGCCCGCGTAGAAGTCCGCGCCGTAGGTCGCCAGCACCTGGGCGCCCTCGGGGTGGATGCGGTCGCACAGGAGGCGGCAGGGGTAGGGGCCGGACAGGTCGCCGAAGGGCGTCCCGAAGACGACGCTGTTGGCCTGGGTAGGAGTCAGCGCGTCTATCTCCTCGGACCAGAGGCCCAGCAGCACGCGCAGGGGGCCGGGGTAGCCGCCCAGGTAAACCAAGTCAGTCTCGTCCACGATGCCGCTGAAGAAGGTCGTAACGAAGGTGCCGCCGCTCTCCGTGAATGCTTCCAGCTTCTCGGCAATACCAGGCTTGACCATGTAGAGAACAGGCGCGATGACAATGTCGTAGCCGGACAGGTCGGCCTCGGGTGAGACGACATCCGTCGCAATGCCCAGGCCGTGCAGGGCGCGGTAGAAGGACTGGCACTGCGGGACGTACTTCAAATCTATGCTCGGCCCGCTGGAATACTCCAAGGCCCACCAGTTTTCCCAGTCGAACAGCACGGCGACGCGGGCCGGGACGTGCCCGCCTAATGTCTTGGTCCCCAGTGCCTCCAGCTCGCGCCCGAGCGCGGCAACCTCGCGGAAGACACGCGGCTCCGAGGTGCCGACGTGCTCGACGATTGCGCCGTGGAACTTCTCAGTGGCGCCGCGCCCGCGCCGCCACTGGAAGTACATGACCGCGTCTGCCCCGTGCGCCATCGCCTGGTACGACCACAAGCGCATGACGCCGGGCCGCTTCAGGGCGTTGTGCGCCTGCCAGTTCTGCTGCGAGGGTGTCTGCTCCATCAGCAAGAATGGCTGGCCTTCCTTCAGCCCGCGCATCAGATCGTGCTGGAAGGCCATGTCGGCGGGCGGCGCGTCCTTGCCGGGATAGGAGTCCCACGAGATGATGTCCATTTCGCGCGCCCACTTGTGATAGTCCAGTGTCTTGAACGATCCCATCAGGTTCGTCGTGATGGGGACGTTCGGCGTGACGGCGCGCAGGGCGGCGGCCTCAGCCTTGAAGCAGTTCAAGAGGCTATCCGACTGGAACCGGTCGTAGTCTATCAAGAGCGCCTGCAAGGACCCCTCGCCGTTTCGGGTGGGCGTCTCGATCTGCGACCAGTCCGTATAGGTGTGCCCCCAGAACGACGTGTACCAGCGGGCGTTGACCTCCTCCAAGCTGCCGTAGCGCGACTTGAGCCATTCGCGGAACGCCTCGGCGCACCCGTCGCAGTAGCACGTCCCGCCGTACTCGTTGCCGACGTGCCACAATGCCAAAGCCGGGTGCGAGCCGTAGCGCTCGGCCAGCTTCTGCGCCAGGCTGACCGACAAGCGCCGGAAGTTCGGCGATGAGGGGCAGAACGAGTGCCGGTTGCCGTGCTTGCGCCGGACGCCGTCCGATCCGACCGTCAGTACGTCCGGGTACTTTTGGTCCAGCCAGGCTGGCTGTGAGGCGGTCGCTGTCGCCAGGCAGACGGAGACCCCGCCCGCCCACAACTTGTCGATCACGGTGTCCAGCCACTTGAACGTCCAGGTATCCTCGGCGGGCTGCAAAGATACCCAGCCGAAGACGGGCAGGGTGGCGACATTGACGTGGGCTGTCCGCATCAGCCGGACGTCTTCGTCCCAGACGTCTGCGGGCCACTGCTCCGGATTGTAGTCGCCCCCGTGCAGGATGCGGGGGAAGGTGACGGGCGAGGTAGGGGCGGGCGGGTTCATGGTGGTGTCGGTGTCCTCTATCTTTGTGGCGTGTGGAAGTTACAAAGGCGCGTGGGTGCGAGTGATTTCAATCACTTGGCTTGCTCGGCCTTGCTCGACGACGAAAACGGGCTGAGATCGGCAGGCTCCGGCTTCGCGCCGGGCGCGGGCGCGAACCGCAATGTCTGCGCCGTCTTTTGCAGGGCCAGCCGACGCAGCAGAAGGCGCCCTGCTTCCAGTTGCGCTGTGTTCTTCCCCGACTTCCCTGTGAGGCCGCCGCTGACTAAACTGCCGCCGAACTGCGTCGTCAACTGTGCCTCCGGGGAAAAGGCGGCGTCCGCGCTCAACTTGTCCAGCGCGCTCACGGCGGCGGCCAAGTCCTCCGTCGCTTCCAGTGCTTCCCGGTCCGCGTCGGCATCCTGCTTGGCCTGACGGTTGGAGCTGCCTATAAGAGTCGCCACTAGCAACACGACGCCGACGAATGGAAAAGCTAGGAAGGCCGGGAAGAACCAAGGGGACAGGATGAAGGACGAAGCTGAGTATGCTCCGGTGGAGCCTTTTAAGAGCAATACGAGGGTCAGCGGGGCGAGCAGC
>JANOOM010000069.1:0-3963 GCA_031421335.1 Armatimonadota bacterium | reverse complement strand
CATCACTCAACGCTCGAAGTCTAACACTCGTGCAGATGCTCGCTAACATCAAGCCGGGTGCAGGCGCACAGGAACAGCCCCATTGACACCCCAAGAGACCGTCCTCGCGCTCACGCGCCACATCCGCGACGCCGTCCGGCCCCACCTGGGGGCGTGGCACGGACGGCAGATCTCGGGCACGGCGGCGAGTGGGGACGCGACGTTCGGCATTGACGAGATCGCCGAAGAGGCCATCGTCTCGTTCATCGAGCGCGAGAAGCTCTCCATCGCCTACTACTCGGAAGACAAGGGGCTGATCGAGTTCGGGGCATCCCCCGAGGCGGTCCTGATCATTGACCCGATTGACGGCACCCGGCCCGCCATCGCCGGGTTCGAGGCGTGCGTCGTTTCGGTGGCCTGGGCGGACTACGCGCCCGACGTGACGCTGGGGGACGTGCGGCTGGGCTGCATCGGGGAGATCAAAAACGACGACCTGTTCTGGGCGGAGCGCGGCGGCGGGGCGCACTGGCTCGGGCCGGACGGAGCTGAAAAGGCGGCGCGGCTGCTGCCGATCCAGGAGATCGCCAAAGCGCCGCTGTCGTTCGAGGTCGTCGCCCGGCCTTTCGAGTGGGTCGCCACGGTCCTGGGGGACATTGTGGACGCGAGTTCCATGACCGGCGGCTGCTTCCTGTTCAACTCGACGGCGTTCTCGCTGACACGCCTGATGACAGGGCAGCTCGCCGCCTCCATGGACATCGGGAACCGGCTGCTGCGGGACTTCCCGGCCGGACGGGACCGGTATTTGGCGCTGGGCTTCGGCAGGCCCATCGGCCTGTTCGCCTACGACATCGCCGCCGCCGCCCTGATCGCGCAGGAGGCGGGCGCCTCCGTCACGGACGCCTACGGGAAGTCACTGGATGGGACGCGGCTTTTGGACACGAGCGAGCCGAACTTGCAGTCTATTTTGGCCACGTCTAATCCCGTCCTGCATGGGAAGCTTTTGGAAGCCATCCATGAAGGCTTCGGCCGGCTGAAGATCTAGACCGACTTTGAGAGCGAGGGGGACCGTCATGTCGTGGAACAACCGCCGCTGCATCATTCTCGCCGCCGGCCTGCTGCTGACCGGCTGCCGCACCCAGGTCGCCGACCAGAACGGGCCGGCACCGCCCCCAGTGCCGGGCACTCTAGTCGTCGCCCTGACCCAGAAGCCCGCCGGGGACAGCGGGAAGCCGCTGGTTGACCCCTCGCCGTCGTCGGACGACGCGGCGACCACACCCACAACGGGGGCGGCCCCGCCCTCGGCCCCACAGTACGTCCCCGTCGAGAAGCTGAAGCCTGTCGCCGGCTCGGTCGGCGTCATGGTCTGCGAGCCGGTGGCCGAGCCAGCGGACGTCGCCACGGCTTCGTTCGGCACAGGCTGCGGGCGCTGGCTGCACTTGACGGTCGGCGGCCAGGCGGAACTCGGGCAGACGCCGATGCTGTCTTCGATCCCGCGCGCCCAGACTGAGATGGGGCGGACCGACCTGCGGCTCACGCCCACCGAGGCCGACAGGCTATGCAGCATCCTGGGCATCACGCACGCCGCTGTGGGGCGCATCAGCGGGAGCGCGGCGCGGTGTATGCTGACTTATCAGATTTATGCCCTGCCCGGACACCGCACCGTCGGCCCGCCGGTGCGGGCGGTGGGGACATCAGCGCAGGTGCTGGCCCAGCTCCCGCAAATGGCGCGGGCGCTCGCTGCCCGTCTCGGCGTCGCCAAGCCGCGCGTCCCGGCCACCATCGCCGCCGCGCCCGCCGACATGGCCCTGCTGGGGTCGCTGCCCTGGTTCCCCGCCGACGCCGCGGCTCCAGCCCAAGTCAGCCGGCTCCGTGTATTGGCGGCGCGGCTGCCGCTGGCCGGCGTCGTGTTGTTCGGCACCGCGACTCCAGGGTCGAGTGAGGCCCAGGACGCCCGGCAGACACAAATGCTGCTGTCGCAGACGCCGGACAACCCGCTGGTCTGGGGCACGGTCGGGCGGGGCGCCCCGGCCCAGCTCGTCCCGCGCCAGGCCCAACTCACCGCGGACCTCCGGAAGTTCCCACATTGCTACCTGTTCGCCGCGACGCAAGCCTGGCTCCAGCGCTCGCTCGGGCATCATGGCCTGGAAATGCAGTGGGCGGAGCGCACCGCCCAGTACGCCCCGCGCAACCCCGAAGCCTGGCTGACGCTCGGCTCGACAGTCGCGCAGGCCGGGGAGGAGCTTCGGAAAGGCCGGGTCGCCTCCGAAATAACGCCGCGCGAGTGGGCCTTCCTCGGAGCGGTCTACCCGCAGTGGCTGGCGGCGGTCTCGCGGTCCGCACGGCTGGACCCACTTTATGGCCTCGCCTGGGAGCGCGTCGCCCCCGCCGCCACCTTTGCGGGCAGTATGAGGTTGGCCGATGACGCCTTCTGGCGGTCCATCAAGCTCCAGCCCGACGAGCCGGCCGCTTATAGCTGGGGGCTGCAAATGTACCAGCCGAAGTGGACGGACGCGCCCGACGCGCCCGGCAAGCTGCACCGGACCGCCGAGCTGCTAGCAACCACGCACTTCTCGACATTGGCCAGGGGCCTGGAAGCGGTCGGCTACTTGAAAGCTGACGAGACTGACAGGCACCCCTTCCGCCCCCTGCTCCGCAGCCTCTGCGCCTCGCTCCTGACGCAGACGCAGGCGCAGATCGCCCGCAATCCCGGCGACGCGCAGGCGCACTACAACCAGGCTTACCTGCTGGACAGCACCGGCCGCCACGCCGAAGCAGTGGCTGAGTACCGGAACGTCCTGATGCTGCGTCCGGGCGACTATGACACCGAATGGCGCCTTGCCAAGCTCTTTGACGACCAGCACCAAATGGCGGACGCTATTGCCGAATACCGGGAGATGCTGCGTCATCGGCCCGGCGACGAGTCCCTCCGCCGCGAGATCGGCTGGGACTTAAAGGCGGCGAACCGCTTCCCTGAAGCCGAAGAGGAGATGAAGCGCGCGGTTGCCCTCATGCCGAATGACGGCCAGGCGCACTTCGGTTTGGGGCAGCTTTATCTCGAAGAGAACCGCAAGCCCGAGGCCACCCGCGAGCTGCAAATCGCCGTCAAGTACCGTCCGGACTTCCCAGAAGCTTACCAGCGGCTCTGCGTCCTGCTCGACGAGCAGGGCCAGTACGATGCCGCCATCGCCGCCGGGCTTCATGCGGTGCGGACGGACCCCAGGGACAGCGCCACGATGGACAACATCGCCGACGCCTACCTCAACAAGCACGATTGGACCACCAGCATCCGCGCCAGCGAGGCGGCCCTGCGGGTGAACCCGCAGGACGGCCTGGCCCACTTGAACCTGGGCGAAGCCTACAACGGGGCAGGTGACATGGCGAAAGCGCGCGCCGAGTGGCAGCAGACGCTCGCCCTGGACAACGGCGACTTCGCCAAAGACGCGCGGGCGCGACTCGCAAAATACCACTAACAGACAGAGGAACACACTTGGATTCAGACAAAAAGCGGAGACGCGGGATCATCATCATCAGCGGACTGGCCGCACTGGGGCTGGGGGCTTGGGGCTGGACGCACCGCCGCCGGATCTTCGTCAATGATATCACG
The DNA here is from genome assembly GCA_031421335.1 of Armatimonadota bacterium. Classification (GTDB taxonomy): domain Bacteria; phylum Armatimonadota; class Armatimonadia; order Armatimonadales; family Capsulimonadaceae; genus JANXMY01. Next base: position 380 of record JANOOM010000069.1, on the reverse strand, counting down.
ACCGGCGAGAACACCGCTTATCCGACCCTGCGCTCGCGCGTCTACTACGCGGACGTGGCGGCGACGATGGCGGCGGCGGAGAAGGCAGTGAAACAGATGTCCCGATGGAAGGTGAGGACGCGCGACGCGGAGAACGACGCGCTGGAAGTGGAAGTGAAGACGCCGCTGGGCTTGTTCACCGACGATGTGACCCTCTACTTCTTCCCCCTGGGGAGTGGGCAGACGCGGGTCACGATACGTTCCCGCTCCCGAGTCGGCGGGGGCGATCTGGGCCAGAACGCCGCGCACATCCGCGAGCTGCAAGCGGCGATGGATGACCGGCTGAACGTGGGAGCGGCGTTCTAGGCGACGGAGCAAGAAGAGCGGGCGGTTGAAACCGC
>JANOOM010000068.1:0-3030 GCA_031421335.1 Armatimonadota bacterium | reverse complement strand
GCATCACCGACCTTGAAACCGCTTTGTGGGTAGGTGATGCTGTCGTATTGCCCTGGGCCTTTAAGCCGAGGAAAGCCAGGAGTTTTTCCTTCCTTCACACGCTGGAAGAAGGCGCGGAAGGCAAGGTCAACACGAACGGCGACATTTTGCAAGACTTGACTGTGAATGGCTTTGACTTCGGAGAAGTCTTTGCTCCACTGCGGAAACATCTTCTGTTGTGTGTAGCGGCTTACAGAGACGCTTGCTGTTTCGTACTGGAATACACGGTCGTTGACCAGCGAGTTATAAACGAGGCGGCAAGTTTCCAGCGTGTCTTCAAGTCTGCGTATTTGTTCTTTTGTAGGGAACAATCTGTATTTTAGGCAAAGTGTCTGCACAATTCTATTGTGCCATGTGATTTGTGTAAAACGCAAGGCGTCAATAGCGTGCCTTCGGAAAGGCACGGAGCCTTATATCCCCAGAGATAAATCTAGGGGCCTTACGGCTCTCTCGGTAAAGGAAGATCTGGAACAGTTGCTCCGAGAGATGTGCGCCGAGATTGACTGCGAAATCCTGGCACTCGAAATCATGCCCGACCACCTGCGCTTATTTGTATTCGGCGTGCGGCAGTTGGCTCCGAACCAATTCAAGTTGAAACCAACAAAGCCTCAGTTGGTGGCAATGGAACAGACTTTGGAAGTCTGCCGCCATCTACACAATGGCGCGTTGGCCGAGCGCAGAGACGCCTGGGAGAACGAAAAACGTTCCGTGAACTTCGCCCAGCAGTGCGCCTCTCTGCCCGCGCTGAAAGAGAAGTCCGCGTATTTGCCCAACATAGTACAGTCAAGTCTTGCAAGACGTGATGCACCGTGTCAACCGCTCTTTTGAGAACTTCTACCGTCGCGTCAAGGCGAAAGAAGCGAAGGCTGGTACGAAGTTTGACCCATCGGGGCGGCTGCCTCTGTCCAAAACCGGAGCCGTGCTGGTATGCCTACATTGTCTGTGACACCGAGACTGAGCCTTTGTCCAGGACGGGCGAGTGCATTCTTTGGCCGTGGGGGACGTCAGAGTGTTTCCTTGCGGGCCACGACGAACACCCAGGCCCCCATGGCATCGTCGCGCCGGCTGTAATGCCGATATTCGGTCAGGTCCAACAGCAGCCAGCCCGCGTCTTGGGGGAAGAAATCCAGCATCTCATCTGCGGTAGCGGCGAAGAAGCCGCCGATTTTTGCGCCCCACACAGCCATAGCAGCGCTGAAGACACCGACGGCGCACAGCCCGCCGGGCCTGGTGGCGGACTGCAAGCGCTTGATGTGGCCGGGCACCTCGTCCGGCGGCAGGAACTGGAAGACGTTAGCGGCCAGGGTCAGATCGTAAGTGTCCGGCAGGTACCCGAAGGCGCGCACGTCGGCTTGGGCGATGTCTACGCGGCTCAAGGGGATGCCGCGCCGCGCCAGCAGGGCGCGGGCTTTTTCCAGTCCTGACGGGGCCACGTCTCGGGCGACGACTTGAAAGCCGGCCTCGGCCAGAAACGCCGTGTCCCGGCCCTCCCCACAGCCAAGGTCCAGGGCGAGCGACCCGGCGGGGTCGCCGCCGAACATGCGGAAGAAGCGCAGGGCGGAATGAGCGAGCTGGCTCGGCTCCTCGCCGAAAAGATAGTCCGGGGACGCGGCGTAGACGGCGTCCCAGTCGCGCGGTGGCTGGAAAACTGACATGGTGTTTCTATTCGCCGCCTCAGGTACAATCCCCTGCGTGACATACCCATTATGAACGAAGAGATCGCCCGATACCTGCTGACGCCACCGGGCCGCGCCCTGCTGGCCGGGGCCGATGCACTGCTCCAATCGCGCACCGAGATGCTGACGGCCCTGACGCGGATGCGCCGAACGGTCTCGCCCGAGGTCGCCGTCATCGCCTGGGACATGGCCGAGATGCGGCGGCGCGGGCAGGCAAAGTTCGGTCCTCAAGCGGCTGATATGTACTTCGTGCGCGAGGCGCTGGAGCAGGCTTCGGGCCGGGGGACGGCGGACTACCACGCGGCCCGGCTGGTCGCCACGGGGGCGGCGACCGTGGCGGACCTTGGCGGGGGGATCGGCGGGGACGCGCTGGCCTTCGCCCGCGCCGGCCTTGAAGTGACGCTGATCGAGCGCGACCCGGTGCGCGCCTTGTTCGCCGAAGAGAACGCGCGCGTCTGGGGCCTGGCTGACCGTGTGGCCATCGTTCAGCGAGACATCACGGAGGCAGCTGTGACGGCTCAAGCGGCGTGGCTGGATCCGGCCCGCCGCCGGGACAGCCGCCGCGTTTCCGACCCGGAAGACTACTCGCCGCCGCTGTCGTGGCTGGCCGATCTGTCCGGGCAGGGGGTCGGCGGCATCGGCGTCAAGCTATCTCCGGCCATTGACCACGCCCTGGCCGGCCGTTTCGGGGCGGAACTGGAGTTCCTGTCGGAAGGCGGCGAGTGCCGGGAAGCGCTGCTGTGGCTGGGTACGGCGCGCTCCGGCGACGCCCTGCGGGCGACGGTGATCACGCCCTCAGGGCCGCACAGCCTGACAGGCGCGGAGGACACGTCGGGACAGCCGAGCGCAGCCGGCGGACGCTATTTGTATGAGCCGGACCCCGCCGTCATCCGCGCACATCTGGTGCGGACACTGGCCCGCCGGCTCGGCGCCGCGCCCGCCGACCCGCAGATCGCTTACCTTCTCGGGGATGCCCTTGTTTTCACGCCTTTCGCCGACGCCTACGAAGTCTTGGACAGGTTCCCCTACAGCAACAAGCGGCTGCAAAAGGCTCTGACAAGTCGTGACGTGGGCCGCGTCATCATCAAGAAGCGCGGATTCCCACAGGAGCCGGACGAGGTGCGGAAACAGATCAAGCTGCGCGGCCCGGAAGAGATGATCGTCGTGCTGGCCCGCGTCGGCAAAGGGCATGAGGTCTTTCTCTGCCGACTGGTGCAGGAAGCCGCCCTCCCCCTGCCGAATGAGACCCCCCATGATTGATTCCCCCGAGGTGTTGTCCCGCGCGGACAGGCGATTCAACTTCGCCGCCTGCCTC
>JANOOM010000067.1:0-7032 GCA_031421335.1 Armatimonadota bacterium | reverse complement strand
AGTTTACAACAGTCAAAAGAAAATACAAGTACTATTAGAGAATGCCTCTGAAGTAATAACCATATACGATGCAGATGGTACTGTAAAATATGTAAGCCCGTCCATCACACCTATTTTAGGATACGCTCCCGAAGAAATAATTGGTCGAAACTGTCGCTTCCTTCCAGGGGAGGTAACGGACGCGCGGGCCGTCCATTTAGTGCGGGACGGTCTGTGGGAGGAGCGCGACTTTCGGGTTGTCTTGAGGAACTACTGCAAGGATGGCAGACCCTTTTGGAATGACCTGACCATCTCACCCGTGCGCGACACCGGTGGGACACTGACGCACTTCATCGGGGTACAGACCGACATCACCGTGCGCCGACAGGCTGAGGACGCTTTCAGTCTGGCCGTGATGCATCAGCAGGCCACGCTGCGGGACGTGTTATCCAGCGTCACTGAGGGCCGGCTGATCCTGTGCATGTCGCCGGCGGACCTTCCGCCGTCCCTCACGCGCTTCGCTGACCCCATTCTGCTTTCCGCCATGGGCGGCATCCGCGAGCTGCGGCGGCAGAGCGTCGGCGCCTGTCAGGCGGCCGGCATTCCCGACCTGCGCCTGTGCGACTTTGAAATGGCAGTGGGGGAGGCGGCGATGAATGCCGTCGTCCACTCGGACACCGGGATGGGAGGCGTGTTCCTGGACGAGCGCGGCACGGTCCAAGTGTGGGTGGAAGACAAGGGAAAGGGCATCGCCGTGGCGGACCTGCCGAACGCTACCTTGCGGCGCGGCTACAGCACGTCGGGAACGATGGGGCATGGGTTCAAGATGATTTTGAGTGTCGTGGACCGCGTTCACCTGCTGACCGGCGGGGCGGGGACAACGGTCGTGATCGAGCAGGACCGGACCCACCCGATGCCGGTTTAGCAGGCTAGGAGTGTTCGGCGACAGCGTAAGCTTCCGCCAGTTGGCGCAGTTCTTCGGGGTGGCTGACGATAAACGGCGAGGTCGCGAGGGCGCGCAGGGCGGCCAGCAGTTCGTCTGGATCGCGCAGCCCGGCAATCTTCGAGGCACTCAGCGCGAAGTTTCTGGCCGCCTCGTCTCGCGCCGGCGCGGACGCCAGGACGAGCAGCTTGCAGACGCTGGCGCAGTTCCACTTCAGGAAATCATATTCGCTGTGACGTAAACTCTCCCACAGGTGTACGACCATCGCCTCGTCCAGCCCGAATATCTCGTCCGCATGGTCGGCAGGCCGCTGCATGTACCCGTGGTTCGGGTCGCTCTCTTGGGAGTAGTTTGCCGGACTCCGCTCCTGCCGGTGCTTCCAGAGCTGCGTGATCCTGCCGATCAGCGAATCGCGTTCGGGCCAGAAGCTGGCATAGGCTCGCACTGCGCCGTTCCCCTCGGTGACCTCTATGGCCGAGTGGCCGATGTCCGGGGCTATGGTTTGGTTCATCACCGTCTCCGGCGTCGTCGGCCTCCATGTGTAAAGCTTGACCATCTATCCCCCCTCATGCTCCCTCTCATATCCCCTCTCAAACAGGTGCATGTTTGGCAATCAACAAATCTCCAGATCGGCTTTGAACGCTCTGATGGGGCGGTTCTATCCTGGCAGAGAGGGGCGAATAGGTCGCGGCCAAGAAGGGGCGTGGGCCGCCCCATTCCCTCCGGGTTCTCTCTTGCTAGACTGCTTCCGCCCGGCCCGGCGCATAAGCGCCGCGCCGCGTCACCTGGTAGCGGCGCGGGTCGTCCAGCGTCTCCGGCCCGATCTCGACCGCGACGACGCTCGGGTCGCCGGCCAGATCATAGCGCGCCTGGCTGCTCATGCTCTTGACGAGCGAGCGCAGGGCGCGGACGCCGGTCTTCATGTTGACGGCCTTGTCCACGATGGCGTCCAGCGCCGCTTCAGTGATGTCCAGGGCGATGCCGTCACGCCGGAACAGCTCGATCTGCTGCTTGACCACCGAGTTCTTCGGGGTCGTCAGGGCGAGCCGCATCTGCTCCTTGGTCAGCGGGGCGAGCGGGACGATAATCGGGAAGCGGCCCGCGAACTCAGGCACGAAGCCGTACTCGATCAGGCTCTCGATCAGGACTTCGGCGGGCGCCTCGGCCAGAATCTCATAATCCCGCTGCGGGTCGCCCGAAATGGCGGAAGGATTGGCGCGCAGGCCCATCGTCCTTTCGGTCTGCCGCTTCATCTTCTTGGCGACGATCTCTGGGAAGCCTTCAAACGCCCCGCCACCGATGAACAAAATCTTGCTGGTGTCAATGTACTCCGGCGGCGCGTCCGGGTGCTTGCGGCCCGAGGCCCCGAGCGGGAGCTGTGCCATCGTGCCTTCCACCAATTTCAGCAGGGCGTGCTGGACCGACTCGCCGGACACGTCACGCGTAATGCTGGGGTTCGCCTGCGACTTGCGGGCGATCTTGTCGATCTCGTCAATGAAGATGACGGATCGCCCCGCCCACTCCAAATCTTCTCCAGCGTCAATATAAGCGGCGGTAAGAATGCTTTCCACGTCGTTGCCCGTGTAGCCGGTCGGCGACAGGCTGGTGGCGTCGGCGGAGGCAAAAGGCACGCCGAGTGACCGGGCCAGTGTCCGGGCCAGCAGGGTCTTGCCGCTGCCGGACGGCCCGACCAGCATGATGTTGGCCTTTTCCAGTTCGATGTCCGCCTTGGTGCCGGCCTCGGTATGGACTAGATCGCCTTGATGGATGCGGTGGTGGTCGTATAGCCCGACCGCCACATCCCGCTTGGCGCGCTCCTGCCCGATGACGTACTCGTCGAGCCGGGCGACGATGTCACGGGGCGTCTGGTTGAAGTCAACGGGCTGGGCGCGTGACTCGGCCCGCTTGACCTCGTTGCGCTCCATGTGGGCGCCCGTGGCAGCCTCCTGGACCTTCTTTTGCAGGTCCACGCCCGCCGTGAAGCCGGGCCAGTCCCGGTGGCAGACGTAGTTGCCCACGCCGTCTATCTCGATGACCTGTCCCCGGTCCCGCTCCACGTCATACGCCTCGTGGCAGACCATGCACTTCGCTTTCAACGTCGGGTCTCCTTGCAAGAAAGAGGGGACGCATAAGATATGCGTCCCCATTCGTCGGTCCGTGTTCCATGATCGGGGTGACAGGACTCGAACCTGCGGCCTCAAAGTCCCAAACTTTGCGCGCTACCAACTGTGCTACACCCCGTATGCTTTCATTATACTCTTTTATTGAGGGCGGCGTCAACCTGCGGCGAAGGGAGATATGGCCGGCGAAGTCCACGGGGCTGAACCCCCATGCTGTGAAAAGGCAAATCCCCGCCTTCGCGGGCACTCGGAATGGCGTAGGGGCACGATTCATCGCGCCCTCTTGTCATCGCGCCCTCCCTATTCACCATGCCTTGTTTGTCGGGCGCTCACACCCGCCGGACCGGAATACCCCGCCCGGCGAGATACTCTTTGATCTCCCCGACCGTGTGCGTCCCGTAGTGGACGATGCTGGAAACGAGAGCCGCCTGTGCGCCGCCCTCCGTGATGGCCTGGTAGATGTGCTCCAGACTCCCCGCGCCGCCGCTTGCGATGACGGGGATGCCGACGAGCCGCGTCACGGCCTGGGTCAAGGGGATGTCGTAGCCGGCCAGCGTCCCGTCGGCGTCCATCGAAGTCAGCATGATCTCGCCCGCGCCCCGGTCCTCCATCTCCCTCACCCAGTCCAGAGCGTCCAGGCCCGTCGGGGTCCGGCCGCCGTGGATGTGGACCTCCCAGCCCGAAGGGGTCCGGCCCGTCTTCTTGGGGTCCACGGCGACGACGACGCACTGCGCGCCGAAGTCCTTGGCGCATTCCGTAATCAAGCCGGGGTTCGTGACGGCGGCCGTGTTGATGCTGGCCTTGTCCGCGCCGGTCTTCAGGATGCGCCGGAAGTCCTCCACCGTCTTGATGCCGCCGCCGACGCAGAAGGGGATGAAGACCTCTTCGGCCACCCGGCGGGCGTAGTCGAACATCAAGTCGCGCTTTTCGTGGGAGGCCGTGATGTCCAGGAAGACAAGTTCGTCGGCGCCCTGGGCGTCATACAGCGCGGCCCGCTCGACGGGGTCCCCGGCATCGCGCAGGTTGACGAAGTTGGTGCCCTTGACGACGCGGCCGTTCTGGACATCGAGGCAGGGGATGATGCGGGTGGCTAACATGGCCTGCATTATACCGGAATGCACCCCTTTCCTTCTTCTTTCCTTGACAAACGGACGCTTTTGCCGTATGATAATGCCATCCACCCGTCTATAATCCGTTTGTGAACCTCCCTGTATGAAAAGACTCCTCGCCTGCCTCGCGTTCGTTCTCGCCCTTGCTGTGCCCGTCTGCGCCCAGAGCGGGCCGGTCGTGCTGCGCGTCGGGGGCGCGGGCGGCTTCAAGCTGCCCGACAAGAACGCCACCGACCCGCAGGGACACGCCAACCGGGCCATCGTGGACGCCTTCGAGCGCGCCCACCCCGACATACGCCTGGAAAGCGCTCAGGGCCTCCAGATCGGCGGGCAGGCCGCCGAGTCGAACCTGCTGCTGGCCTTCGCTGGCGGCACCGCGCCCGACGTGGTCTATGTCAACTTCCGGTCGTCGGCCTCCTACATCCAGCAGGGGTTTTTGCTGCCCCTCGACGACTATTTGCAGCGCGACCCCGCCGTGCTGGCCGGCATCCAGCCGACCCTGCTCCCTATCTTGAAGGACGCCGGACACGGGCACATCTACAGTGTGCCGTTCCTGGCCGCTGTCCAGGCCCTCTACTATCGCAAAGTCATGTTCCAGGCGGCAGGCCTGGACCCGGACCGCCCCCCGGCCAACTGGGACGAGTTCTATGCCGACGCCCAGGCCCTGACCGACCAGCCCAAGGGCATCTGGGGTTTCGAGTTCGGCACCGACTCGGACGCCTCGGCCTACTGGTGGATCAACTTCTTATGGCAGGCGGGCGGTGAGGTCATCAAGCGCGGCCCCGACGGCAAATGGGCGGCGGCTTTCAACACGCCCGCCGGCGTCACGGCTTTGGAGTTTTACAAGAAGCTCCTCACCGCGCCCTGGAAGGGCAAGGACGGCAAGACCTACATCGGGGTCGCCACGCATTCCAGCACCTTGGGGGAGGACCGGGCGGCGGGCAAGGTCGCCATGTGGTTCCAGTATCAGAGCAACGTGATCGCGAACCAGGCCGACGCCACCCAGATCAGCCCCAGCGTCGTCGGCATCGCGCCCATGCCGAAGGGGCCGACGGGCATCACGGCGAACGAGGCGAACGCCTACATGTGGGGTATCTCGTCGCAGATCAAGGACCCGCGCGTCCGGGCCGCCGCCTGGCAGTTCGTCAAGTTCATGGCGAGCGACGAGGCCGACCGCATCCGCACTCAGTCCTATGTCGAGGCGGGGCTGGGCAACACGGTCAACCCGGTCGCCTTGCAGAAATACGGCTACGAGGATTACACCTCGCCGCAGTCCAAGGTCTGGCTCAAAACCAACGAGACGCTGTTCACGCACGGCCACCCGGAGCCATACGGCGAGAACATGAGCCAGATCTACAACCTTCTAGGGGTCCCTTTAGGCGAGATCGAGCAGAACCCGAATGCCGACCCGAGAGCGCTGCTGGACAAAGCGGCGCGCTCGGTGGACGCCAAGCTGACCGGCTACGTCCCGCCCGATGTCATGCGGGCGCGACGAACGTCAGCCTGGCTGGTTTTCGGGGTGCTCGCTGTTGGGCTGGCCGCTTACCTGATCTGGCTGGGCCGACGCCTATCGGCATCGCGGGCGGTCGAGCGGAAGGCGCGCGTGTTCTCGACCAAGCGGGCCGGCCTGCCGCTCTCCGTCCACCTGCTGATCTGGCTGTTCATGCTGCCCGCCGTCGTGTCCATCATCGTGTGGCGCTATTACCCGCTGGGCCGGGGCCTGGTCATGGCGTTCCAGAACTACCACATTCTGGGGGCCAGCTCGTTCGTCGGTCTGGACAACTTCATTGACCTGTTCAGCGCGGACACTTTCTGGTATGCCATCCGCAACTCGTTCCTCTACACCGCCATCAGCCTGACCTTGGGCTTCTTCCTGCCGCTCGCCGTCGCGTTCGGCCTGACGGAAGTGCCGCGCGGCAAGATCCTGTTCCGCACGCTCTATTATTTGCCCGCCATCACCGCGCCGCTTGCGATCACGTTCATGTGGAAGTGGTTCGAGGAGGGGACGCCAAACGGCCTGTTCAATTCGTTGCTGCTGTCCGCCGCCCACACGTTCGGGCTGCACCCGGACCCGGTGAAATGGCTGGAAGACCCCAAGATCGCGCTGCTCTCGGTCATATTACCTTCCGTGTGGGCCTCGGCGGGGCCGGGCAGCTTGATCTACCAGGCGGCTCTGCGCTCCATCCCCACGGAGATGTACGAGGCGGCGGATCTGGACGGGGCGGGCATCTGGACCAAAATCTGGCGCGTGACCGTTCCGACATTGCGGCCGCTTATCATCATCAACCTCGTCGGGGCGGTCATCGGGACCTTCCAGGCGACCGACAACATCCTGGTGATGACCGGCGGTGGGCCGCTTTACTCGACCCAGACCCTGGGCCTGGAGATTTGGTACAACGCCTTTTTGTTCCTGAAGTTCGGCTACGCGACAGCGGCGGCGTGGGTCATGGGTGCCTTGCTGGTGGGTTTCACCCTGTACCAACTGCGGATCATGAAGGACCTGAGATTTACAGCGGCGCGTGGGTAAAAAAAGGTGACATTGGGATAAAAACAAGTCCAAAAACAGGCACTTTGGCATGATTTATGCTTGTATGATACAGAAACAGGTGTGACATGCCGTGTCAGAAGAGCCGAACAGCCTTTTAAACGAGCGTCAGTGACATAGGAAGTGTAAGACCAACACGGATGGATAATAGTTATTCAGAGCCGGAAGTCGTAATTCGGGCGGACGGGGTGGGCCGGCTGGAGGCTTGGGGGGAGCGCGTCTTCCTCCATGACACGACCGGCGGCTTTTATTTGCTGCGGGAACAAATGATCCAGGAGATCGGCGTCGAGCTGTCGGCGGACATCCTTTACCGGGCCGGCACCGCCGCCGCCGAGC
>JANOOM010000066.1:0-10636 GCA_031421335.1 Armatimonadota bacterium | reverse complement strand
CCACCACGCCGCCGAGATCGTCGCCGACTTCGAAAAACTGGATGGCCACACCGTCTTCCTTGCCGGGCGCGTCACGTCCCTGCGGCTCATGGGCAAGGCTGCCTTCCTCGACATCACCGATGCGACGGGCCGCATCCAGCTATACCTGCGCCGGGACGAGATCGGCGACGAGCTTTACGGTGACATCCAGCACCATATGGACCTCGGCGATATCGCGGGCGTTTCAGGCTTCGTCTTCAAGACCAAGACCGGCGAGACTTCCGTTCATGTCCGCGAGTGGACCCTGCTCGCCAAGTCCCTGCGCCCCCTGCCGCTCGGCAAGGAATACGAGAACGAGGCGGGCGAAGAGAAGCACGCCGGCGGCCTCAAGGACCCGGAGCTGCGCTACCGGCAGCGGGCGGTGGATCTGCTGGTCAACCGCGAGTCGCGCGAGCGGCTGCTGGGCCGCATGACGGTCACGCGGGCGATGCGCGAGTATCTGGACAAGCACGGCTATCTGGAAGTCGAAACGCCGGTGCTGCAAACGATCGCGGGCGGCGCGGCGGCCCGGCCCTTCCTGACCCATCACAACGCCCTCGATCTAGAGCTGCACCTCAGGATCTCGCTGGAGCTTTATCTGAAGCGGCTCATCATCGGCGGCCTGGACCGCGTGTATGAGATCGGGCGAGTCTTCCGTAATGAAGGCATCTCGACCCGGCACAACCCCGAGTTCACCATGATGGAGGTGTACGCCGCCTACGCGAACCTCGACGATATGATGTCATTGGTGGAGGGGATGTACCGGCACATCTGCCGCGCCCTGCACGGCCGCGAGCAGTTTTCCTACCAGGGCCAGGAAATAGACCTGGCGCCGAACTTTGCCCGCCTGCCCATGCTGGAAGGTATCCGCCGCAACGCCGGCGTCGAACCCGAAGAGCTGGCGACATTGAAATCGGCCCATGCCGTCCTGACCCGGCTCGGCCTGCCGACCGAGAACGAGCCGACCGTCGGCGGCATCATCGAGAAGCTGCACGAGAAGTACACCCAGCCGACGCTCACCCAGCCGACCTTCATGACCGACTTCCCGACCGAGACCTCGCCGCTCGCGAAGAAGACGCCGGGCAATCCACTGTTGACCCGCCGGTTCGAGATCTACATGGCCGGGGTCGAGCTTGGCAACGCCTTCAGCGAGATCAACGACCCCCTGGACCAGCGCGAGCGGTTCAGCGCCCAGACCGAACTGCGCGCGAGCGGGGATGCCGAGGCGCACCCCATGGACGAGGACTTTTTGCGCGCCATGGAGTACGGGATGCCCCCGACGGGCGGCTTCGGCAGTGGTGTGGACCGGCTGGCCGTCGTCCTGACCGATGCGCCCTCTATCCGGGACGTCATCCTATTCCCCCTCCTGCGCCCGGAGCGGGGGTAGGCGGGCGGCGCCATGATTGTGTCCTTACCTTTGCGGGACCCTGAATGCGACGCCCAGTGGGTGGCCGGTCTCCAAGCCGCGCTGGTCGCCTGCGCCGTCGGCCTGCTGCTGTTCGTGTCGGCCGAGGGGCACCTCGCCGGGCGTGACCAGGACGCCGCCCGGCAATGCGCCTTCCTGTCCGCCGACGGGCTTTGGGTCTGGGCCATGACGCAGCCCCGCCAAACGCCCACGTCGGGGGCGCTCATCCTGATGCGCCCGCTAGACCCACTCCTGCCCGCCGTCCTGCCGCCGGGTGTCCCGCCCGCCCCCGCGCCCCTCATCCCGGCCGGCCCGCCTCCGACTCTCGTTCCGACCGGCGAGGCACCCCCCGCCGGTGACTGGTCCAGGCTGTTCGCGGGGATGCGCGTCGGACACGACCATTTGCACTCCCTGTATCCGCGCGATGCCGGCACCCTGGACGCGGCCTGGGCCGGCTTCGCGGACTCGGTCCAGCAGTCCGGCCGCGCGACGTGGCCCCAAACGGCCACCCTGAGTGCGGCCTGCCGTGCCCTCGCCGACCGCCTCCAAGCGCGCGCGGACGGTCGGCATCGCCTTTCACTCACAGTCTCCTGGCTCGGCCTGGGCGCCCTTTCCGCCCTCTTCCTGGCGGCGGCGGCTTTGTCCCGGCGCCGGGGGCAGGAGGCGGCCCGGACACGGGCCGAGCTGGAACGCCGCGACACGCTGCTCGGCGCGACGGGGGAGGGGATCTATCAGGTGGACGCGCGCGGCTTCTGCACCTATATCAACCCGTCAGGCGCGGCTCTGCTGGGCTATCAGCCGAAGGAACTCTGGGGCAAGGAGATGGCCCAGCTTTTGTACCGGAACCCCGACGGGGACGCCGCCCCGGAACAGGAAATGGGCCTTGAAAATACTGTGCAGGCCGCCCTGCGGACAGGCCATGTCGTCCGCCGCGATGACGACCTGCTCTGGCGGCGGGACGGCTCTGGTTTCCCCGCCGCTTCCTTCGCCTCGCCGGTCCGCCGGGGGGGCGCTCTCCAGGGGGTCGTCGTCACCTTCTCGGACGTCTCGGGCCGCAAAGAGGTCGAGGCGCTGCGCGACGACCTGACCGGCATGATTGTCCATGACCTGCGGACGCCGCTGACCTCGCTGCTGTCCGGGGTCCAGGCCCTGCGCTTCGTCGGCGGGCGAGAGCCGGCCGAGCAGGAGATCTTGGATAACGCCATCGGCGGCGGCGAGACCCTGCTCGCCATGATCAATGACCTGCTGGATATCAGCAAGTGGGAGAGCGGGTCGCTCGTGTTGGACTGGCAGCCGCTCCGGCCCGAAGGCGTCATCGAGTACGCCCTGGCCCAGACCGCCCTCCTGGCCCGCCGGAACGGCCTGCGGGTCGCCCGCAACATCCCGCCCGCCCTGCCGACGATCCAGGCAGACCGGGATCTGCTGCGGCGGTCCCTGACCAACCTGCTCGGCAACGCCGTCAAGTTCACCCCGCGCGGCGGTATCGTCACCGTTTCGGCCTCGTATGACCCCGCCGAGGGGGCCGTCGTCTTCGCCGTCGGCGACACCGGCGAGGGCATCCCCGCCCACCAGGTCCTCCGCATCTTCGACAAGTTCGGCCAGGTCGAGAGCCGCAAGGCCGGCCGCAAGATGTCCACCGGTCTGGGCCTGACCTTCTGCAAGCTGGTCGCCGAGGCCCATGGCGGGCGCATCTGGGTGGAAAGCAAGCTGGGCAAGGGCAGCCGGTTTCTGTTCACCATCCCCGCCGCCCCGGAGGCGTCCCCATGACGACAAGCATGGACGGGAGCCGCCTGCATTGGGCCTGGCGCAAGTGGCGCTCTGGTCGGGATGCTCGTCCAGGACGAATTGGCCTGCAAAGCTAACCCCCTCGTCTGGATCATGACCGACGTCATCACCGCCATCACCGTGCCCCTGCACCGTGCCCCTGATCTGGCAGGTCTTTCTGTTCACCGACAACAAGCAGGGCTTGGCCTGGTCTCTTTTCCCAGCGTTGCCGAGTTCGTCGAGTAATGCCCCCACGCGACCTAGTCTCCGAGGCCCCCGGCTTGACCCAGGAGTTGCGCGCGCCTCCAAACATAAGCGCCCTGCACCATACCTTGTCTCGGCTTGGGCAGGAGAACGGCATGGACGTCGAGCGCATTGAAGACCTCTGCGCGGCCACGATTGAGGCCGCCCCGAATGCCATCAAGCACGGCAACGGGGGCCTTACAACCGTATGGGCCTCCACCTCATGCCCCAGTCCACAGACGCGCTCGCGCTCTGCACAGACGCCCCTTGCATAAGTATCTCCAGGGCTGAAGGTTTGAGTGGGGTAAGGCTTGAGTGGGGTAGGGGCAAAGATCCCCATCCCCTGCCCACGCTTCCTAGTCGCTTTGCTCCGCAGCGGAGTAAAAGGCGGGGATTTGCTTCGCCTAAGCACGGGGGTTACCCCACCCAAACCTTACCCCACTAAAGCCTTACCCCACTCAAGCCTCAGCCCCGTGGGCTTGTCCCTGCCCTATCTTGTAGTCTCGCGCCTACGGGTAGGTAAACGTGCTGCAAATGTTTGGCTGGCCGGGCTGACCGCTCGGGGCCGTGACGCTCATCTCGGCGTCCGGGTACTTGTAGATCAGCCCGCAGCCGGTCAGGTCCTTGCTGCTCTGGATCGTCGCCGGCAGATAAGCCTTGGCGTGGCCGTCGAAGAAGACGCAGTTCATGCGGCTGTTGTGGCGGTTCGCGGCCGTGAACGAGCGCGTCACGTCATGCGAGTCCGTCGTGAAGTCGCCGTTGAACGGCTCGATCCAACTGTCTGTGCGGCAGCTGGCCCCGGCGGGCGTGCAGGTCCAGTCGCTGCTCCACTTCTCGGTGATGACCATCGTCTCCACAGGGTCGTCAATCTGGGCCAGCGACAAGCTCTCCGCCGGGGCGCAGGCGATGTAGGAGCGCAGGATGACGGGGCTGCCACTGGCGTCCTTGCTTGGGCTGGGGGCACCGTCGCTGGGGCAGGAAAAGACGGCGTTGCTCTTGATGAACGGCATGAGCTGGTTCCACCAGCGCGACGGGTTGCCGCCCGCTGTCACCCCGGCGCGCGAGTTGGCGTCGTTCGACCGGAAAAACAGGCGCTCGTCGTTGTCCGTCACATACTGCTGGACGCCCAGCCCGATCTGCTTCATGTTGGACAGGCAGGGAGTCGCCCGCGCGTTCTCCCGTACCTTTTGGAAGACGGGGAACAGAATGGCGGCGAGGATCGCGATAATAGCGATCACGACAAGCAGCTCAATCAGCGTAAAACCCCGGCGTCCGGCGTTATGCCGCGATGCGATTCCTGGCATGGGTGTTCTCCTCTAGTTTCTAGTCTTGATGCTCCCGGATTTTACCAGGGGAATGTAAAGAGAAGATTAAGAAATCGCTCCCAAGCCTCTCCACTAGGTATAATCGCGCTATGACCTATGACATCGTCATCATCGGGGGCGGCTTGCTCGGGACCAGCATCGCGCGGGATGCGGCGGGGCGCGGCCTGTCGGTCTGCTTGTTCGAGCAGGAGGACTTCGGCGCGGGCGCGACCTCGCGCGGCAGCCGGCTTATCTCCGGCGGGCTGAACGCGCTGGAAACTTTGGACTTCACGCGCGTTCGTGAGGATATCCGCGAGCGCGAGATCCTGCGCCGGACCGCCCCGCATCTGGTCCAAGCGCAGTCCTGCCTCATTCCCTTTTACGGATATGGAGTATTAGCGCAGACCCGGCTGCGGGCGGGACTGGCCCTGACCGATGCCCTGGGCTTCGACCAGTCTCTGGCGGTGCATCAGGTCCTGTCCGCTGCCGAGGCACGGGCACGCGCCCCCGGCCTGCGGCCCGATGGCCTGATGGGGGCCGCGCTGGTCATGGAAGCTGCCGTGCCGCGCATCGAGCGGCTGACCCTGGAGATCGCCCTGGACGCGCGCCGTCAGGGGGCATCGCTGCGGACGCACACGCGCGTCGAAGCACTCTGCCGGGAACGGAGTGGGCGCGGCCGGGAGCGCGTCGTCGGCGTCCTCTGGCGGGACGCGCTGACCGGCGAACAGGGCCGCGCTGATACGGGCCTGGTGATTTCCGCCGTCGGCGCCTGGCAGTCGGACCTGGAAACGGCCGCTGTATCTCGGCCGCGCCTGATCAAGAGCGTGTCGCTTATCGGGCCGGTTCTCCCGGGGCGCGGCGACGTCCTGATCTTCCCGCGCGAGGAAGAAGGGCGCCTGCTCACCGTCACACCCTGGCCGGGGGGCTGCTGGGCCGGCAGCGCCGAGGCCGACTTTGCCGGGGACCTGGACACCGCCCATGCCACCAGGGCTGAGGTCTCGGCGCTGGCCCGCCTCGCTGACGATTTCCTGCCGGATGCCGCCTGGGAGCATCCCGCCGCCGCGCTGGCCGCCGTTCACGCCCCTCTGCCGCCCCATGCCGTCCCCTTCGGCGTCCCCTTCGGCGTCACCGCGCCGGCCTACGACATCCGCGACCACGCGGCGAACGGCGGGATGCGGGAGGGACTGGTCACGGCCTCGGTGGGCCGCGTGACAAGTGCGCGCGCTGTTGCCGAGGAGGTCGTAGACCTGGCCTGCCGCAAGCTGGGCCGCGCCCTTTCCACGCCGCCTTGTCGCACCGACTCGACGCCGCTGCCCGCGCCGGCCCCCCCTGAGGACTGCTTGCGGGCTTCGGCGGAGCGGGCGGTGGCCGAGGAGGAGTGCCGCACCCTGCGCGACTTTCTCCAGCGCCGATCTGCGCTGTCCTGGACGCCGGACGGGGGCCGGTCTGCCGTCCCCGCCGTCCTGGAAACGATGAGCGCCCTGCTCGGCTGGGACGGCGACCGTCAGGCGCGCGAAGTCAAGGCACACATGGCGGATATGGCGCTGCGGCAGGCGTTCCAGGTGCTGTAGGCAGCGCGGGGGGGCAAAGAAACGGCCCGCGACCAGGGAAGGCTGGTCGCGGGCCGCGCGGGGCAGGGGGCGGACGGGGGGCTAGTTGCAGGCCGGGTGGGGGGCGTTGAAGTCGGTCGCCCAGAGGCAGACGTCGCCGACCACCTTCTCGTAGCGGATCGCCTTGACGTGCCCGTCGGCGAACTGGCAGTTGATCAGGCTGATGTGGCGCTGCGGGATCATCTGGATCGCCTGGGCGGGCGTGACGGCACCGCCGGTGTTCCAGCTCCACTTGGAATTGCCGATGTTCATCCAGTAGCTCTTGTACTGGCCGCCCTGGTTGTTCAGAAATGCCGCGTCGCCGACGGTGGGGTCGGCATTCAGGTTGCCGGTGATCGTCATACCGCTCTGGTTGTTGACGTCCGGGCAGACGCCGTAGTAGGTGGCGTCGGTCATCATGATCGTGCTGGACGGGCGCGGCACCTCCGCCAGAGAGACGATGTGGGCGGGGGCGCCGCCGGTCGCGTAGGTGCCGGCGGGACTGAGCCAGCCGTCGTTGTGGCCGTAGCTGTTTTCGCCGCCGTAGCCGGTGCCGTTACAGCCCGAGGCGTTCTGGCCGCAGGCGTTCGCCGCCGACCCGGTCGGGTCGTTCGTGCCGACCCAGGCGTTCGGGGCGTCGGGACACTTGAACACGTCGTAGCTCTTTGTGAAGGGCTGGAGCATGCTGATCCAAAAAGTGCGGTGCTCCGCGTTCTGAGTCAGGCCGGCGTTGGGGGCCGGGCCGCCATTAGACTGGGCCATCGGGTTGCAGTACGAGCCGGCCGGGCCGCAGTCGTAGCGGTGCGGGTAATACATCTCGTCCGAGTCTTGCGTGTACTGGATCGTCGCCGTGCCGATCTGCTTGAGGTTCGAGAGACATTGGGTGCGCCGGGCGTTCTCGCGGACCTTCTGGAAGACCGGGAAGAGGATGGCGGCGAGGATGGCGATAATGGCGATGACGACGAGCAGCTCGATCAGGGTGAAGCCTGTGCGGCGCTCGGCGCGGGGGCGGGAGGGGATGGTCAGCATAGTGTTTCCTTCTTCTTGGCGAGGCCGCCTGCGTTGTCTGCGGCCACCTAGAGTGTACAGCCAGAAGCGGGCGGATTGTATTAAGCCAAGATTAAGGTTACATTAAGTTTACGTTAAGCCGTCCGGCGGGGCATCACGAAGGCGGCGGGGGCTGATGGGTCAGACGCGCCAGTTCGTCCCCGAGCTTCTTAGTGATGGCCTCGATCGCCCGGCCGCGCGGCATCCCGGCGAACTCCTGGGGGCGGATCGGTGGGCCGTAAGAAACGACGACCGGGCGCGGGGACCAGCGCGGCATCGTCTCGCCGTAGGGCAGGACACCGTTGACGTTCTCCAGGCCCACCGGGACAATCGGCGCGCCGGTCCGCAGGGCGACCAGGGCGACGCCGGGCTGGAGGCGCTGCAAGCGGCCGGTTTCGGAGGCCCGGCCCTCGGGGAACAGCAGGACCGGCTCGCCGCCTTTCAGGACCTCCTCGATCCGCCGCAGGGCCGCCCGGTCGGCCGTGTCGCGGTGGATCTGGATGCCCTGGAGCTGGGCGAAGTATGGACCCAGAAAGCGGATCTGGAACAGCTCCTTTTTGCCCACCATCCAGCAGCGGCGCGGGGCAGTGACGAAGATGGCCGTCGGGTCGGCGTCGCTGATGTGGTTCGGGCAGTACAAAACCCCGCCCCGGCGCGGGACGTTGTGCTCGCCGCTCGACCGCAGCCGGCCCAGTATCCGCAGGATCAGGCGCAGGAAAACGAACAGGAAGGGGTAGGAAAGGAAGTAGACCATTAGGCTGCACTCTCCAAACCGATCTCGCGCATCCGCATCGCCACCTCGCCCGCCGCTTCCCGCTCGCGCAGCAGCAACAGCACCCCGAAGCCCAGCATGAGGCAGACGGCGCACACGGCGAAGATGACGCGGTAGCCACTGTGGTTGATGAGGGTTCCCGTCAGAGCCACCGCGACCGGCCCGGCCAGCGAGGCGGCCGCCGTCTGCAAGCCGACGTAGAACCCGATCTCCTTGGGCGGCACGAGCCGGGTCAGCAGGGGGTATGCCGAGGCGTTCTGGGCGCCGATGCCGAACCCCGCTAAAGCCATGATGACCGCCACCTGCGGCAGCGTCGTCACCCAGAGCGCGTTCGCGGCGCCGATCGTGATCAGGACGAGGCTGAACAAAAGCAGCCGCTTCGGGCCGAAGCGGTTGACCAGCGGACCGAAGAGCAGGCTGCCCAGCCCTGTGCAGACCAGGAGCAACACCGACATGAGCAGCGATGTCCCGTCCGGGCAGCCTGTGATGCGCTTGATGAACGTCGTCAGATACGGCGTCACCGCCCCGATCCCGGCCCCGAACAGCAGAAATACGATCATGTAGATCCGCGCCTGGCGCAGCGTCCCAAGCCCGGCGAGCGCGAGCCTGATGTCGTCAATTTTGCCGCGCGGTGTCTCCGCGGGCGGCGCGACTACCGGCTCCGACGTCCGCGCGCAGGTCAGCAGCGTCGTCCCCAGCATCAGAACGGCCACGATGATGAAGCCCAGCGCCAGCGGCAGGTGGAAGAGGGCGATCAGGGCGAGGATCGTGACCTGACCGAATGCGCCGACGAAGTACCAGAACCCGGTCACTTTTCCGCGCTGCTCCGGCGTCGTGATATCCGCCAGCAGGGCCTGGTAGGGGTCCATGGCGACATTAAAGGTGAGAGTGAACAGGAAGATGCACCCGATGACGCCGGCCAGCCGCGCGCCCGGCGGCAGGTGCGCGGCGGCCGGAGCGAGGAGCAGGAACAGGGCGGAGATCAGGATAAAGACGCGCATGAAGGGGCGCCGCCGCCCCCCCGGCCCCGCCAGCCGGTCGCTGATGGAGCCGACGACGGGCTGGATGATCGCCCCCTCGAACGAGTGCGACCCGCCCATGATCCCCAGCACAACCGCATTGTGTGTGTAGGACCCGAGCCACAGCGGAATCACGAAGTTGTTGAGGGCATAGAACATCCCGTAGCCGAGATTCGCCAGGCTGTACCAGAGGACGCCCGCCAAAGAAAGCGGGACGCGCACCAGCGCGGGCGTCTCCGGCGGAAGGGTGGGGGCTGTCTGGGTGTCTGAGGTTTCCATGTGCCGCTTAGTTCGCGGGCGTGGCGCTTTTCTCCTGCCTGCGGCGATACGCCCGGATGCGCCCGGCGATGGACCCGCCAATGAGCAGGGCGGAGCCGAGGAGCGCGGCCTCGAAGATCAAGCCGAGATAGAACCCCGCCTCGGTCTGTCCCGGTGAAGCGCGAGCGCGAAAGAACCGGCGCTGCCAGGTATCAAGGATGACCGGCGGGCCGGCGTCGCGGTACTCGGCCCAAAAGGTCGGGTCTGTGTCCGGGTGGCGGCCCGCCGTCAGCCGCCCCATCATGTAGCCACTCCGCGCCTTCTGCCAGGCGTCCGCTTCCGCCCGCAGGCGACCCCGGCGTCGTCATAGTCGGGCAGGAGAGCGGGGGAGGTCTTGAGTTCGGCGGCGACGCGGGCCAGCCGCATCCGGTAGTACAGCGGCGGGTCGCGCTCGAAGCGGCCCGTGACCACTTGGACGACGTCCGGCAGGCCCTTGATTTCCTCGGCCAGTGTGTCCCGGTCGTTGAGGCAGGTATGGCCGGGACTTTGGAGCAGCAGCCGTGACAGCAACGTTAGGGCACACCGACATCTCATCGGAACCGCCTTCCACCATTATCCCGCGAACGCGGCAAGGTCTAACGCCTGCTGCCGGTGGTAGCCGTCGTGGACAGCGATCAAGACCGCCTGCGCCTCCATGGAGATCGGGCCGACCTCCGTGTGCGTCCCATTGCGCCCCCACTGCTCCGGCGTCAGCCCGCGCAGGAAGGCGACGGTCTGCTTGCGCCCCGCCGCGTAGCGCGCCAGGCACTCGTGTGGGTCGGCGTGTGCGTAATCGTTGTCCAGGGCGACTTGGCCCTCGTCCAGCCCGTGCAGGGTGGCGCTCTCCTCGTCCCGCGTCTGCGTCAGGCGCCCCAGAAAGACGCTGTCCCAGTCGGCAAGGTGGGCCACCATTTCGCGCAGCGTGAAGCGGTCCGGGTCAGGCCGTCGGTCCCAGTTTGTGACGCCTGCAACCAGCTGCGCCAGTACGGCGGGAGCGGAGTCGAGGTCAATGAGCAGGTAGGTGTGAATGCGTTCGGGCAGCATGGATAGTCTCCTAATAGAAATAGACCTCTTGCCTAAGTCTTCCCAGGGCTGAAGGTTTGAGTGGGGTAAGGTTTGAGTGGGGTAAGTGCGAAGAGTCCCATCCCCTGCCCGCGCCTCCTAGTCGCTGCGCTCCG
>JANOOM010000065.1:0-12829 GCA_031421335.1 Armatimonadota bacterium | reverse complement strand
CTACCTGCGCGCGCACTTGCGGCCGCAAGCCAGCGCGCGCATCCACGCCAGTGGCGATGTCGATTGGGCGCGAGGCGATGCACCCCGGCTGCGGCTGCGGCTGGCAAGCCTGCGCGTCGACGACCTGCTGCTGGCCGAGGCCGCCGTGCCCACCGCCGCCACAGCGGCGCGGCGCAAGCCAGCGGCCCGCGCCGTGCTGCTGCAGGTGCCGCGGCTGGAGCTCAGCGAAGTGCGCGCCGATCTGCTGCAGCAGAAGGTGGACGCCGGTGTGTTGTCGATCCAGCGGCCGTTTATCGAGCTGACGCGCGATGCCGCGGGTGCACTGAACCTCGAAAGCTGGGCCGTCACGGTTGCGTAGTCGAAATCGGCCTGAAAGAGCGCGCGGTCGCCCCAGCCGTAGCCCACCGAGAGGCACTCGCCGATGCGGTACAGCGACATCGGGAAGGCGACCCGCTTGGTGTCAAACAGCTCCCCCGCCCCCTTATAACCGGCAGGCACATCATCGGGCGTGATGGCCCGGACGCAGGCTTCGATGACTGGCCGACCGTCGGCGTCGAACTTCAGCCAGACCACCCAACCCTCGTATTGCTCGTTGATGCCCGGATGGACGGCGTCAAAAGTTTCGGGATAATCCGGGTTGTTTTTTTCCAGCACGACGTGGATCAAGCCGATGTAGCCATCCAGCTCGGGACAAGGAACGAAGTTGCTGCCCAAGCCCACCCGATGCACCCGGTCCCAGATCTCCAGTCCGAGGGCACGGTTCAGGCCGTCAATCACGCCGCCCATACGGAACCCGCTCAAGCCGTCGGCGGATTGGCTCTCGAAGTAGGCGATCTGCTTGGTCTCGCTCATCGAGCGCGCCCCGATCAGCGTCTTGCGGCCGTCAAGGCAGGGCAGCTTGACCGAGTTCTTGTACGACTCGACGTGCGTCCCCTCCGCCCCGTTGCCCGTGATGCCCTTGACCCAAACGCCCTCGCCCAGCTCCGCCAGCATACGCCCCGCATCGTCGTCCGTAAAGGTCGCGCCGAACTCGATGCCGCCGAACAAGTGCTGGAGTTCGAGTTGGCCTGGCCGCTCCTCCGTGTCGAGGTAGCCGCCGTAGACCCCGACGTCATGCACGAACCGGCCATCGGGCATCATCACCTTGCCCCGGTAACCCTGGCCGGTCACGAAGAAACCGGGCCGGCCGTCCGGCAGCGCGGCGGGCGTCAGGCGCAGATCTTCCATGATAACGCCTTCTGGGTTGGCATCGTACCATAGCCGGCCCTCGCGCTGCGGGCAGTGCGGCACGGACGTGCGCGGACCGCGGATGCGGGTGAAGGGAAAGCGCTGGGCCATATCGTAGACGTTGTGCATGCCGTGCATCTCGCCTGCGGGCAGATAAAAAAGGATGTTCGTCGAGTACAGCTCGCGGCTGACCGGGTCCTTCATCCGCGATAGGCGGACGGTAACACCGTAGGTCAGGGCGCCGGATTCGGCATCCGGCCAGGACTGGATGGGGCCGTTGAAGGCCGCTTCCCAAGCTTTACCGGCCTTACGGGCCTCGACGCCGAACTCGCGAACGGTGTGCGGGATGATGTCCATCCTGTGGGAGCCACTTGGCCCGACGGTATTTTGCAGTTGAACGACATTGTCCATGATTAACAAACCTCGACTAGTATGAATGAAACAGTGCGCCCCCAGGGGAGGTTCCATCAGCGGCTTGGATAGCGGTCCCCACCGGATGTCTCGCTTATTCTTGGGACTATCTTCGGCACCGAAGAGTTCCGCAGTTAGGGTGCCTCGATAGTAGATTATTGCGTCTGAGGCATTTTGCTTCTACCCACCTACGACATGTTGTAACCCCCCAATCAGCCTACGCCAAGATTGTTTCCCGCGTGTTTCCGAGGCACAAGGGCGGTAAAGATACCGGATTTTTCGTCTTCCCCCTGCGGAACGCGGGCCGCGACCCGAAGATTACAAGTGTCGCTCTGTTCTCGCCGTTTCGTACTGAAAGGTCACCGCAGGGATGCTTAAATCTGTCTTGCTGGCCGGCTTCTTCTGGGCCACCGCCAACCTCATGCCCCTCCCCGCCATCGGCACGCCGACGGCGGTCGCCGATACGTTCACTTACGCCGCCCGGCGGCCCGTCTTGATGGCATCGGCCCCACGCCCCCTACCCTCGCCCCAGATGCGTATGGTCTGGGACGCGCCGGCTCCTGTTGAGAGAGTCCCCACCTCGCCGGAAGCACTCTTACCTGAGGAACAGGAGTTCATCAGCAAGGTGAACGCCGAGCGCACGTCGCGCGGCCTGAACGCCTTAACCGTGGACGCGCTGCTGGTCCACACCGCCCGCGCCCACTCGCACGAGATGTGTACCCGCGATTATTTCGACCACCACTCACCGACGCTGGGCCTGGAAACGCCGATGGACCGCTACTTGAAGGGCCTGCATGACGCGGGCGGTGCGACGCCCGAATCGCTGCTGATCGGCGAGAACATCTACTATTGCAGCGTCTCCAACGACATCTACAATGTAGATTACGGCCACCACGCCCTGATGAACAGCCCCGGCCATCGGGCGAACATCCTGGAAAAGCGCTTCACGAAGATCGGCCTGGGCGTCTACCGCGATGCGCGCGGAGAGTTCTGGGTGACGGAGATGTTCAGTCGCGACACGGACTCGTGAGACCCAGGGTGGAAGGAAGAAAGGCCGGCAGACTGTTTAGTCTGCCGGCTTGTTCTATTTCGTGGGGACAGTGTAGATTGTCGTCGCCGGGAAGTAGGCGGACCAGCCGTACCACTCGGCCTGGAGCGAGAACAGCCGCGTGAGATGCCTGCCTTTGAGCGACCCGGACACGCACAGCCCTTCAACGGTCCACTGCGAGCCGGTGGCCTGGTCTTGGAACAGTCCGGGCTGGTTCGGGGCGGGAGAAAAATCGAGTGTCGCCCCATCCAAGCGGCGGTCATAAGCGGCGGCAGCCTTTGACGTGGGCACATAGAAGGCGGCGACGGGCGTTGTGCCTGAAGTTTCCTGCACCACGCCGGACGCCTTTTCCAGCGCGTCAAACGGGTAGGCGCGCGGCTTCCCTCCAACCTGAACGGCCAGTACCAGGGCGCTGGATGGCAGGCGGTCGTCGCGCAGGCCCTGAAGCGTGGCGGCGAACATCGGCGGCAGGTAGTCTCGCCCGCTGACGACGCGCGCCCGATAGTACCGCCGATACGCGGTGTCCCAGCTCGGGATCGTGGTGTCCGGGTGCAGCCTCTTCCACTCGCCCCAGGTCGTGTTGACGAGCGGCAGCATGGCCAGCGTCTTCCCCTTGTCCGGCCCCAGCAGCGCCTCGCCGACGAGATGGGACCAGATCGTTTCGGTGCTCGGGTCAATCATCGCCATGACGCCCCGATACAGCCCGAAGACGTTGAAGAGCCGCCGCGTGCCGCCCACAATAGGGTCATAAGCGACGCCGCTGTTGCAGACGCTGCAATAGGAGACCGCGACGGCCCGCCCACCCAAAGTGTCGTTGACGATGTGATGCCAGGCGATGAAGCGGGCCGGATAAGCGCGGCTCTTGCCGCCCAGGCTTATCCCGAGGACCTCCTCGTCATCGCCAAGTTCCGTCAAGAGCGCGGCGGGGACGACGGCGGGGTCGGTCAGAGAGTGGAACACGCCCCGGAAATCGCCGTACTGGCTTGTCAGCCCCGGTATGGCCGGGGCTGCGGTCGGGGGGGCCGCCATAGGCACGAGCGGGGCCTGGGCCGACACCCGCCCCATGTGTCCTAAGGCTATAAAATACAGCGCGCCGATGATCGCCCGCCGTAATGTGGTCCGCATAAGTGTTGTCCTCACTGCCCTCTTCCCCGTCGGCGCGCGATTCTCCTGCCGTGTGCTATAATGGGCTTATGCTCCTCGTCATAGATGCCGGCAACAGCAACGTCACCTTCGGCGTCTATGACGATGGCCCTCTCCGGTTCCGCTGGCGAATCCGCACCGAGGCCGACCGGACGGCGGACGAGTACGCCGCTTTCCTCGGCTCTTTATGTGCCCAGAACGACCTGGACATGGCCGACATCACCGGCATCGCGCTGGCGAGCGTCGTCCCCGCCGCCACCCCCACCCTGCGCCGCTTGGCTCGCGACACCTTCCTGATGGAGCCGGTCGAGGTCTCGCCGCGCAAAGACCTGGGACTGGACATCGCCTACCAGCCGCCCGGCGGCGTCGGCGCGGACCGGCTCGTGGACGCCGTTGCCGCCGTCCACTTCTTCGGCGCCCCCTGCATCGTCATTGACTTCGGCTCGGCCACCACCTTCAACGCTATCGCCGGCCCGCCCCGCGCGGGCGCGCTCCCGGTCTATCTCGGCGGGGCGATCTGCCTGGGCATCGGCCTGTCATTGGACACGCTGTTCGCCAAGGCCGCCAAGATCCCCCGCGTCGAGCTGGCCGCGCCGCCGCAGGCCATCGGCAACAACACCGTTCACGCCCTCCAGTCCGGCATCGTGCTGGGGACATTAGCGCTCGTCGAGGGCATGGTCGCACGCTTCCAGGCCGAGATGGGCGCGGCGGGCTGCCCGGTCATCGCCACCGGCGGCTACGCCGCCGATCTGCTGGCCTCCGAGAGCGCCAGCATCACCCATCTGGAGCCGAACCTGACTCTGGATGGCCTACGCTTGGTCTACGACCGGAACCGGCTGCCGCGTTGAGCAGGTCCCCATTGAGCCGTTTGCTGCTGCTGCTGTTGGCCGTCTTCCTCGTCAGCACGGCGGGCCTGTTCGCCCACCGCGCCTTGGTCGAAGCCACCCCACTCGCCATCGCTGCCTGGCGGCTGGGCCTAGCCGCCCTGTTCTTCCTCGGCCTGTCTTCGTTGGGGCGTTCGGGCGAGCCACCCTCCCCCATGACCCGCACCGTCCGAGTGCGGCTGGTCCTCGCGGGCTTGTGCCTCGCCGTCCATTTTCTCACTTGGTTCGCCGCTCTGGACCGGACGCCGGTCGCCCGCGCCACCCTGCTGGTCTGCACGACGCCGCTCTGGACGACCCTGGGCGGGCTGGCTCTGGGCCGCCGCCGCGTGTCCGCGCTCTACTGGCTCGCCCTCGTCGTGGCGGCGGGCGGCATCTGGCTGGTGACTCTTTCATCCGCCCAGCCTGCCACGCCCACGACCCTGACCGGCGACTTACTGGCCCTTCTGGGCGGCCTGCTATTTGCCGTCTACCTGCTGTGCGTGGAGGGCCTGCACTCGACGATCTCCGCCCAGCGCCAGGTCACGGTCGCTTACTCGGTCGCCGCTCTCGCCCTCTGGGCGATGCTCGTCGGCAGCGGCGGCGCCCGCTTCCACTATTCGGCGGGCGTCTGGCGCGCGCTGCTCGGCATGACACTCGGCCCGCAGATTTTCGGCCACACCCTCTTGAACTGGTCCCTGCGCCACTACCCGTCGTCCACGGTGGCTTTCTCCATCCTCTTGGAACCCGTCCTCGCCGCTTTCATGGCCTGGTGGCTGTTCCACCAAACGCTCACGCACGTTCAGATATTGGGCGGCCTGCTCGTCCTGGTCGCCTTGGCCCTGGTCATCCGGCAGCAGACGCTAAAGGAGCGCATGAGCGACGAGGCGGTGGGGTAGAGCGGCTGTGGTATAATCCAGAAGATGATGTTTCTCGACAAGACACTGGAAGAACTCGACGGACAGGACTGGGGCGAGCCGACTTTCCAGAGCGGCCTCGTCATCAACTGCCATCGCTTGCGCCAGGTCCCACTGAAGGACTGGGCGGCAGATGATCTGGGGCGATTCATCTTGCCGACAACCAGGCTTTGCTCAACGCAGGGGCGAACGCTGTGTGCAGCAAGATGGACTTTGCCAACATAGAACAAGTGATAGCCAGCCTATCGCGAAAACAAATCCTGGAATGACAGACGAAAGATTATGAACACGCTAGCCACTAAACTGAAGCCGCTCCAGATCGGCCCGATCACAATTGATACGCCGCTCGTCCTCGCGCCGATGGCCGGGGTCACCTCGCACGCCTTTCGGCTGCTATGCAAGCAGGAAGGGGCGGGGCTGGTCGTGACCGAGCTGCTCTCGTCACACGCCATCCACTACAAGAACGCCAAGACGTTCGGCATGTTCGACTGGAACGACGCCGAGCGGCCTGTCTCGGTTCAGCTCTTCGGCGGCGACCCGGCCCTCATGGCCGAGGCCGCCCAGGTCGTCGAGGCGGCGGGGGCAGACATCGTGGACCTGAACATGGGCTGCTGGGTGCCCAAGGTCGCCAAGACCGGCGCGGGGGCGACGCTGCTCAAAGACGTCTGCCTGGCCCAGTCCGTGGTCAAGGCGATGGTGGACGCGGTCCGAATCCCCGTCACGGTCAAGATTCGGTCGGGCTGGGACCCGAGCCAGACGACCGGCATTGACTTCGCTCGCCGGGCGCAGGACGCCGGGGCGTCGGCCATCGCGGTCCACGCGCGCTACGCGAGCCAGGGCTTTACGGGTCACGCCGATTGGAGCATCATCCGGCGCGTCAAGGACGTCGTGACCATCCCCGTCATCGGCAACGGCGACGTCGAATCTGTGGAGGACGCCCAGAGGATGTTCGATGAGACCGGGTGCGACGCCGTCATGGTGGGCCGAGCGGCGATGGGCAATCCGTGGCTGTTCGGCGACATCGCACACTACCTAGAAACCGGCGAGGCCCGGCCCGCCGCGACTCTGGCGGACCGAATCGAGGGTGCCCTGTTCCACCTGAAGACGATGGCCGCCGACCCCGCCGTAGGCGAGGCGCGGGCAGTCAAAGAGATGCGCGGGCAGATCACGCACTACTTCAAGGGCTTCCCTGGCGTTTCTGCCCTGCGCGCCCTGCTGGTCACGGCCACCTCCATCGGGGAGATCGAGGATCTGCTGCGCCGCGAAAGCCGCTCGCGCCCATGATGCCCACGCCCATGAGCCGGATGTCTTCCCGGTTCGCCTCACTCGATGTGCGGGCGGCGGCCCTGCTGGCATTGGCCGCTTATTTGGCGTTCGACCTGCTGCTGCCGCTGGTCCCTTTGCCCTTGCGTCCGCCGCCGCGCATCGTTTACGCCGGTTTAGTCTTTGTCTCGACGGCGGCCTTCATGCTGCTGCAACTGTGGCTGTCGCAGGCCATCGTCAACCTCAAGCCGCGCGCCTGGGTGGGCGGGGTCCTCAGCCTCGCCGGCGTGGCGCTGTGGGTGCTCGTCCTGCTCTTCCTCCACCCGTACAAGCACTTGCTGGGTGGAATCAACGCCGCCCTCTTCATCTTGAGGCCGATTCTGTTGGGCCTCGCGATCACGCTAGCCTGCACCTTTTTCGGCATCCTGCTCTCGCGCATCGTCCGCGAGGCGAATGTGCTGCTGCCGGTCGCCCTCGTCGCCATGCCGATTGACTACCTCGGCGCCATGACGCCCATCGGCTTCACGCAGAACGCTGTGGCCAACAACCCCGCTCTCGTGCAGGCGCTGTCCGTCCCCGTCCCTGCCGTGGGCAGCGGGATGCACCACCATGGGGCGCTGCACCCTATCGGCTTCATCGGGCCGGGGGACGCGCTGTTCATGGCCTTCTTCTTCGCCGTCGCTTTGCGGCTGGACCTGAACAAGCGTGGCACCTTCTGGTGGACGTATGGCCTTCTGACGGCGACCATGCTGATCGTGCTGTTCACCGAATACAACGTTGCCGCCTTGATCCCGATGGGGCTGGCCGTACTGATCGCGAACTTCCGGTTCTTCAAGCTCAAGCGCGAGGAGGTGTTCGCCACCGTCTACGCCGCCGCCCTGGTGCTGGTGCTGGTGACGAGCTTTTATCTCTACAGCCACTCGCATTTCTACCACTCACGCTCCCAAGGAATCGCCGATGCCCCCCCAAACACTCTTGCGCCGCGTCGTCCTGCTCCAAACCGATGAGCGGGCCGGCCTGGTCGCCGCCCTGTCCGCCGCCTGCGCCGCGCGGGACGTGTCGCTCGACATCGTCACCGGTCCCGGCCATGTTCTGGTGACCTTTGACACCGACGACGCGACACTTGAACACCTGCTGCCGGAAATGCGGGCCGTCAGCGGCGTGGTCGAGGCGACGCCGTATTCCGTTCTCTAGTTCCCCCGAACCGAAACCGAGTCATGGCACGTTATCTCCTGTGAACGCTTCACCAGGAGAACCGCCATGCGACTGCGACGCTTCACGCTGCCGTGCCTCCTGGCTTTGTCGGCACTTTTCCCGCTACCGACCCAGGCCCTGCGCCCCGATATCCTTTACCTCGGTGGACAATCTCAAGATGATCCACCGTTTAGGCATGGTGTTCGTCACGACCCTCAAAAGTAACCGCCTGGTCAGCAGTAGTCAGGAACAATATCAGGCCAGCAGAGAGCAAAACAAAGCCAAAGGCGGTAAAAACAAGGGCTATGTGCATCTGGACGCCCTGGACTGGGACGCGAACGCTCTTCGGCACGGCCAACGGGTCAAACTCCAGGAGATGCCTTTTCTCGTGCGCCTCTTCAAGCTAGTCGCCCGAAACGGCGACATTGACCCGAAACGGCGACATTGAGTGGGTGATTACCAATCGTGCTCTCGATCCTGAGGATTTAGATCCTGAGGATCAAGACCCGGCGGGTGATGCCCACCTATGCAACAGCCTAAGCGAAAGTCCTAATAGGGCACCTCGCCAAAGGGTTCCTCTAGGGTTTGTCGGCGGGGCCTTCGGTTCCTCTTTCGACGCTTCGGTTCCTCTTTCGACGCGACGACGGGCGTTCATTTCACATCAAGCGTTAGTTTCACTGGAACTTTGTCAAGATGTATCACGGTGTGATGTTTGAGCCTATTGCCTATTTGAGTCGTAAAATGATTGAGCAAAAGAAATTTCTCGCACCCTTGACAAGAATGCCTCTCAAGGCTTAAAATAGGCTATCGGAAGATTTCTGCTTCTCCTCTCCCGTGAGAAAAAATCCATGAATTTTAATGTCATTGACAAGCCACGGCCCGCGCGTTATCATCCGGCGGCAGGCGCGATTGAGCCGCCCTTAACGGCGTTCCATGTCATGTCAAAGCCCATCGGCCCTATCTGCAACCTGGACTGCCGATACTGCTTTTATCTGGAAAAGGAAGAAATGTATGTCCAGGAAGGGAGACGCCCGCGTCCCTCCTGGCAAATGTCGGATGAAGTGCTGGAAACCTACATCAGGCAGTATATTCAGCAGCAGGATGCCCAAGAAATCAACTTCGCCTGGCAGGGAGGCGAGCCGACACTCCTAGGAGCCGATTTTTTCCGCAAAGCCGTCGCCATTCAGACAAAGTACGCCGAAGGTCGAACCATTCACAATGCGCTTCAGACCAACGCAACGCTGCTGGACGATGCCTGGGGCGGCTTCCTTTCGGAAAACCATTTCCTCGTTGGGGTCAGCATTGATGGGCCGGCGGATTTGCATGACGCTTACCGCGTAGACAAGCACGGGGGACCTACCTTCGACCGGGTGATGCAGGGAATAGAAGCCCTGAAAAGGCATGGGGTGGATTTCAACACGATGACGGTGGTGAGTCGGGCGAACTCTCAGCATCCCCAGCGCGTCTACCGGTTCCTGAAGGAAATCGGCTCGACATTCCTGCAATTCATTCCTCTGGTAGAGCGCGCTTCGCCGGGGCCGCTGGCATCGGAACACGGCTTGATCCAGCTGAGTCTGGCTCCGCCCCCGCGCCTGGGAGAAACAGATTCTGCCGTGACGGATTGGAGCGTCCGGGCCGAGGATTGGGGGCCATTTCTCACAACGATTTTCGACGAGTGGGTGCGCCGGGATGTCGGATGCATTTATGTTCAGCATTTTGACGTGGCTCTTGGCATCTGGCTGGGCGCGGGTTCCAGCCTGTGCGTTTTCTCGGAAACCTGCGGCAAAGCGGTCGCCATTGAGCATAACGGCGATTTGTATTCATGTGATCACTTCGTTTATCCGCAGTACCGGCTGGGAAATGTTCTGGAGAAATCGCTCGGAGAAATGGTCGCCTCGGAAGCGCAGACGAAGTTTGGCCGTGACAAAGCCGACACGCTTCCACGCTACTGCCGTGAGTGCGAAGTCCGATTTGCCTGCCAGGGAGAGTGTCCGAAACACCGTTTTATCCGCGCCCCGGACGGTGAATGGGGGCTGAATTACCTGTGTGCTGGCTACTACCGTTTTTTCAAGCACATTGATCCGTATATGCGGGCGATGGCAGGGCTGCTGCACTCAGGCCGCGCCCCGGCGGAGATCATGGGAGAGATTGCGCGGCTTGACCAAAACATTCGCCGCACGACGGGCCGCAATGATCCGTGTCCGTGCGGGAGCGGCCAAAAGTATAAAAGATGCTGTGCAAACGCGCGCCATTGAGGTAAAGGAAAAGGTAACTCAAATTGGATTCAGTCAACCGTCGTGGCTTTCTGAAACTTTCCGGGGCGGCATGCGTCGCGCTGTCCACCGGAACGCAGGCACTAGCGGCAGGCGACGCCGCAAGGCCCGCTCGCCCTAACATTCTGGTCTTTCTCACGGACGATCATGGACGGTGGGCGCAGCATGCCTACGGCGGCACGGAATTGAAAACGCCTAATTTGGATCGCCTGGCCGCGCGGGGCGTTCGCATGAACCAGGCCATCACCACCTGCCCCGTTTGCTCGCCCGCCCGCGCCTCATTTTTCACCGGGCGGATGCCCTCGCAGCACGGCATCAATGAATGGATCAACGACTCTCAGGAGCCTCATCTGCCCGGACTGACTGGCCAAACGCTGATCTCAGAATTACTGCAGAAAGCAGGCTACCATACGGGACTGGTCGGCAAGTGGCACTGCGGGCATGACTCGGTTCCGAAGCCCGGCTTTGACTACTGGTTCAGCTACTGGGTCAGTCAGTACCCGCATCGGGGGGAGCAGAACTTTTCGGATCAGGGGCGGCACGTCGTCGAAGAAGGCCAGCAGTCGCCGCTGCTGACCAATCACGCGCTGGAGTTCCTGCGCGCCCGCAAAGCCGACCCGGCGGCCAGCCAGAAACCGTTCTTCCTGTTTGTCGGCTATGTGGACACCCATGTTCCCCATGGCAACGCGCCCGATGATCTGGTCGCCGAGTACCAGAACGCGACATTCCGAGACATTCCCGACGAACATCCCGTTCCCTGTCACGGCTTTGTCCGTGAGCCGAGGCCTAGCCACCCTGAAGTCGAGCGCCAGCGGCGCATTGAGTACTATGCCGCAGCGTCCAGTGTGGACCGGGAAGTCGGCAAGGTAGTGGCCGAGTTGGAGGCAACAGGACAGCTCGAAAACACGCTGATTGTCTACACCGGCGATCACGGCCTCAATTGCGGGCAGCATGGCGTCTGGGAAAAGGGTATCGCAACTCTGCCGCAGAACTTTTTAGAGGAATCTATTCGGATCGCCTGCACGGTGAGCTGGCCTGCCGGCGGCATTCAGCAGAACGTGGTCTCCGAAGAACTGGTCGGACACCCCGATCTGTGGGCGACCCTGCTGGACGTGGCCGGAGCTACGCCCGACGCCAAAACCTCCGCCGAAATCAACTCGCCGGGGCGCTCCTACCTGCCCCAGTTGCGCGGTCAGCGCGTCAAAACCCCGCCCACCAGCCATTTCAGTGAATACGGCAATGCCCGCATGGTTCGCACCAATCGCTACAAACTGATCCTGCGCTACCCGTTTGAGGGCGTCACCTATCCGCACGAACTCTACGATCTGGTCAGTGACCCGCGCGAGACGGTCAATCGCTACAATGATCCCGCGCAGGCTTCGGTCATCGCCGACTTGACCGCACAGATTAACGGGTATTTCAGCAAATACATGGTAGAGGGTCGAAGCGGACTTGAACTTGAAAAACAGATGCCCTGCAACGCTCATCCGATTTGGGTGGAAGCGGCGGAGAGGCTGAAAAAGGAAAATGCCAAGCCTCCCGCCTGACCGGCCGAGCGTCGTCGTTTTTATGCTGGATCAGCTCTCGGCCAAATGGCTGGAAGCCGCCGCGCAGGGCGTCTGCTCACTGCTGAGCATTGAGCGTTTGCGGCAAAAATGACCTCGTGGGGCCACGGCGTCCTGGAAAATGGGTACGCCCTTGACCCGTCTTTGCCGACGTTCATGCAGGCATTACAGGGTGGCGGCTGGCGCACAGGCGCGTTCGGCTCTGGTCGGACAGCTCCTGCAAGCCGCCCTCGGCCTGCGCGGCCTCTCCGGGCGGCTCTCCATGATTGATGGCCTGCCGATCCGCGTCTGCAAGAGCATCCGGCACGGGCGGGTGCGCCTCCTGCGTAAAGACGGGGCGTACTTCGGATCGTCACCGGCCCCGGCCATGTTCTAGTCACCTTTGACACCGACGACGCGACGCTCGAACGCCTGCTGCCTGAGATGCGGGCCGTCGGCGGTGTGGTCGAGGCGACCCCGTACTCCGTCCTCTAGTTCCCCCGAACCTTAACCGGCTCATAGCACGTTATCTCCTGCATGAGACCACGAAACTTCACGCTGCCGTGCCTGCTGACCCTGCTGGCACTTCCCCCGCTGCCGACTTTCGCCTTGCGGCCCGATATCGTGTACCTCGGCGGCGGGAAGTTCGTCCAGGTCGGCCCCCTCCGGCAGCTCACATTGGGCACCCACGTCAGGCAGTTCGCTTACGAGCCGCTGGGCGCGGAAGTCGCGGTGACGGGCAGCGAGACCGACGGCGACACGAAGACCCTCTTCGTCAAGACCGTGGACGTCCGCACCGGGCACGAAATGAACCGGCTGACCATGACCGCCCCGGCCAGTGACCCGACGGCCCAGTACAGCCTCATCGGGTGGAGCGGCAGCCGCTATCTGCTGCTGGAACGATGGCTACCGTCCACGGAGGTGACGCAGGAGACGACAGAGGGCAGGC
>JANOOM010000064.1:0-2947 GCA_031421335.1 Armatimonadota bacterium | reverse complement strand
CGGCATGGTCTCCTACCTCGGCCAGCGGATGCGGGGCCTGGTGGGGGCGCTGACGGCAACCGCCGCCTTCCTGCTGCCCTCGTTCCTTGTCATGCTCGCCATTGCCGTCTCCTTCCACTCCCTCGTCTCCCTCCACGGCGTCCCCGAGGCCCTGCGGGGCCTGACCGCAGCCGTCGTCGGGCTGGTCGGCGCAGCGGCGTTCAAGCTGGGCCAGAAGACCGTCCGAGGGTGGTACGGCTGGCTCGTCGCCTTGCTCACGTTCGTCCTCTCGGTCCGTTTCCACGTCAACCCCGCCCTTCTCGTGATCCTGGCGGGGCTGTGGGGCGTGGCGCGCGGGGTCGTCAAGAGGGGGCGGGCGTGAACGCAGACATCCTCTGGAGCCTGTTCTGGCGCTTCCTCGTTATCAGCGTCGTCGCCTTCGGGCGGGGCAGTGGGGCTCTGCCGCTGATCGAGCGAACCAGCGTGACGCAGATGGGCTGGGTGCCTGAATCGACATTCGGGGCCGCCGTGGGCTTCGGCTACCTCGCCCCTGGACCCGTGCTCATCACGGCGACCTTCATCGGCTACCAGGCGGCGGGCTTTCTGGGGGCCGTCGCCGCGACCCTGGGCATATTCCTTGCCCCGACGCTGCTGGCGGCGGGCGCGGCCTCAGGCGTCGAGCGGCTGGCCGAGAGCCGCTGGCTGCGGGACTTCGGGGACGGGGCCGCACCCGCCGTGGTCGGGCTGTTCGGGGCGACGGGCTGGACACTTGCGAGGAGTGCCGTGGCGACGCCGCTGCTCGCGGTGGTCGCGGTACTCGTGCTGGTGCTGGCCATCCGCACCAGGGTCGCTCCAGGATGGCTTCTCCTCGGGGGCATTGCGGTCGGAGTGACAGCGGGAAGATGCGATCTGTCGCTCCTGTTCCGACGCTGAGTTGAAGGGAGGCTCAGAGTATCCGACCCTGATACAGGAACATCGGGTATAATGCGCCCCGTGACACGCCGCCGCCTGCTCTCCATCGTTGCCCTCGTGATGCTGCTGGCCTCGCTGTTCTCGACCGAGACGGCGGAGGTCTGGTGCCGCGTCGCGACGGGTGCGACGATTGAGGCCGATGACGATGACGGACCGTACTTTACCTGTCGCGCCCACGCGGGCGCGGCACGGGTAGGCGGACCTACGGCTTCCTCCCCTGCGACGGCGCGGCAGAGCGGGGGACACGCCTCGGTATCGGCGGCGTTCAGCAACGCCAGCATCGTGGACGAGCCGACGTTCAGCCTGCCCCAACTCGACCTGATCGTCCTCCCCGCCGTGTTCGGGCGAGTCGTTGCCCCAACGAAGGCTGTAACCCGTGCCGCTGAAACTGGCGGCTCCCCGCTCTGGGCAGGCCGTTTCGTCCGCCCGCCGCCCCGCGCTCCACCGTTGTCCTGACTTTCCTTCTCCTCATCCCCGCAGACATAGCCGCGCCTGGGCCGCCCAGTCACGCCTTCCATCATCCACACAAAAAGATAGAGAAAGATCAGGACACAGTGACACTTTCCTCAACAGACAGCAACAGAACCGTCAGCAGCAGGACAGCCAGCAACAGATACGCCCCGAAGAATCGTTTGGGATCAGAGAAGCACTCAGGCTTCACGCTCATCGAGATGCTCGTCGTCATCGGGATCATTGCGGTTCTCGCGGCGGTTCTGTTTCCCGTCTTCACCCACGTCCGCGAGAAGGCCCGTGCCTCGGCCTGCCTGTCCAACTACCACCAGATCGGCCTGGCGGTCCACATGTATGCCCAGGACAGTGATGACCAGACCCCGCCCGACGGCAGCTCCTTCAGCGGCCTGATCGCCGACCTGAAGCCTTTCACCAACAACGCCGCGATCTTCGTCTGCCCCGACGACTACGACAACATCAAGGAGGGCCGCGCGGGATCGTATCGCATGCTCGACTTATACCAGGGCAAGCCGCTGTCGTGCGGCTGGCCCGACCCGTACAACCCGAAGGATACCAGCCGTCCTACTTCAACGATCCTCGCCTACGAAGCCGAGCATGACCTGAACAAGACCCACCCCGTTGCCGTCCAGCCGACCTATCGCCATAGCGGGGGGACGCAGTACCTGCTCTTCGACGGCCATGCCCGCTGGGTGAAGGGTGCTTCAGTGGACACCGACGACTGAAAGGTCGATAGGGTTGGAAGCGTCTTAGCATGACCGAGAATCAGATCGCCCAGTGGGGCCTGCTGCTGGTAGGCGGATGGCTCGCGGCCACCGTGTCGGGCGCGGCAGGGTTCGGTGGGGCGCTCCTGCTCCTCCCCCTGCTGGCGCACACCATCGGCGCGAAGGCGGCCATCCCGATCCTGACCCTGGCACAACTCGCGGGCAACCTGTCCCGCGCGGCCCTGGGCTGGCGCACGATCCGCTGGCAGCCCGCCCTGCTGTTCTGCGCGGGCGCGGTGCCCGCCGCCGTCCTGGGGGTGCGGCTCTTCATCACACTGCCCTCGGGCCTCATCCTGCGGACGGTTGGCGTGTTCCTACTGGCCATCGTCGCCCTGCGCCACACGCCACTCGGCAAGCGCGCCGTCCCCGAGACGTGGCTCCTGCCAGGCGGCGCAGTGGTCGGGTTCCTGTCCGCCGTTGTCGGCAGCGCGGGGGCACTGGGCGCGCTCCTGTTCCTCGGCCTCGGCTTACCCGCGACGGCGTATGTGGCGACCGAGGCCGTCACCGCGACGGCGATGCACGTCACCAAAACGGCGATCTACGGGCGGTATGGAATCATGACGGCAGAAACATGGGCATTGGGACTGGCCCTCAGCGCCTCGATGATCCTCGGCTCGTGGGCGGGAAAAAAGTTCATCGAGCGTCTGTCAAAGCAGAAGTTCGCCGTGCTGGTTGAGGTCCTGCTTATTCTTGCCGCACTCAGCCTGATCTTGACGGGGCAATGACAGTGGAGGGAAAGGGCGGGGCATCGAGGGCCTTCTGGA
>JANOOM010000063.1:0-3028 GCA_031421335.1 Armatimonadota bacterium | reverse complement strand
GCCTCCGCAGGTTAAGACTTCAGTTCAGTCATTGATCTAATCTTAGTCCACGAAGGTGGACTTTGTGCTTTTGTTGGCGCGGTTTCAACCGCCCTTCAGAAGAACTGAATGCTCCTGGTTAGGGTAGACTAAAGGCAGGAGTCTAAGCATGACAGTTTCGGCGACACCCCTGAAGGCGACGGCCCTGCTCCACGCGGAGCACGTCTCCAAGCACTACGGCGACAGCGGCAAGCGCATCCTGGTCCTCCAGGACGTCAGCCTGTCCATCGGGGAGGGCGAGATCATCGCCATCCTCGGCCCTTCGGGATCCGGCAAGTCCACCCTGCTCCGCATCATGGCCGGCCTGACCGACGCCTCCGAGGGGGCCGTCCGGTTCCAAGGGCAGACGCAGACCGGGCCGAACCCGCACGTCGCCATCGTCTTCCAGACCTTCGCCTTGTTCCCCTGGCTGACCGTCTACCAGAACGTCGAGGTGGGCCTGCTGAACACCAAGGTCCCCGAAATGCAGCGCCGCCGACGCATCCTGGACGCCATTGACGTGATCGGCCTGGATGGGTTCGAAGATGCCTATCCCAAGGAGCTGTCCGGCGGCATGCGCCAGCGCGTCGGCTTCGCCCGCGCCCTGGTCGTCCAGCCCGAGATTCTGTTCATGGACGAGCCGTTCTCGGCCCTCGACGTCCTGACAGGCGAGAATTTGAAGAAAGAGCTTTTGTCGCTGTGGCGCTCGCGCAAGCTGCCGACGCGCGCCATCCTGATGGTCACGCACAACATTGATGAGGCCGTGACGATGGGCGACCGCATCGTCGTCATGGGCGCGAATCCCGGCTCGGTCCGGCTGGACATGACGGGCCTGCCCGTCGAGCAGCGCGGCAAGAACGACCCCGACCATGTGCGGCTCGTGGACTACCTGTACGGCGTCATGACCAACCCCGGCGACGACATCGCCCCTTTCAGCGCCGAGCCGACCGCGCCCACAGCGGCCCGCGTCAAGCCGCGCGCCTACCAGGTTCTGCCGCACGTTCCCGTCGGCCAGGTGACGGGCCTGGTCGAACGCCTGCACGCCGACGGCGACCGCGAGGACGTCTACGTTCTGGGCCAGGAACTGCAAATGGAGGTGGACGACTTGCTGCCCTTAATCCAGGCCATTGACATGCTGAACCTGGGCAACATCGAGTCGGGCGACGTGTATCTGACCCCGGCGGGCGTCCACTTCGCCGAAGCGGGCGTTTTGGAGGAAAAGGAAGTCTTCCGGCAGCAGGTCGTGGACCACGTCCAGCTCATCCGCCAGATCCTGACCGCCCTGGACGCCGCGCCCACCAAGCGGCTCCGGCTGGACACGATCTTGAAGGAATTGGAGTCTTATTTCAGCCCGGACGAGGCGGAGCGCCAGCTTGATACGGCCATTGACTGGGGCCGCTACGCCGAATTGTTCGCCTTCGACGACCAGGACGGCGTGTTCTATCAGGAGCAGACGCACTCGTCGGCGCCAGGCGGGAGTTACTGACTGATGTTACGCGGCAGCTTCAGCGACGGGGGCAGCCAGGCGAGTGATACGGGCGAGGCGGACGAGTGATACGGGCGAGTGATACGGGCGAGGCGGACGAGTGAATTCATTCACTCGTCGTGACTTCGACGGCTCGTACCGGCTGTGCTGGGACAGCCACAACCTGTACCTGCATGTCCAGGTCAGCGACCCCACGCCGATGCGGAACACGGAGCAGGGCGACGGCCTGTGGAACGGCGGGTCGCGCAACTCGGGCGACCGCACCGACTGGGGTGTGGCGACGCTGCTGAAGTGAGGGGAACCTACCCCTGCCGCTGCGCGGCTTCCCCTCCCGAAACGGGAGAGGAAGGAGTTTCGGGTGTGGCACGATGGGGCGCGGGGCGCGGAGTTCTAGACACAACCCCGGCCCCAATCTCTTCCCCTCTCCGCTGTACCCGCTGCCGAGGCCCTGCGAGCAGGGGCGGGGAGGGTGGCGAGGAACGAGCCGGGAGGGGTTCCCACCACCGCAAAGTCTCACCACACGAGAATTCCGCCAGATCGTCCACCCTACCCCTCCCCGCCACGTCATCTCCTACGCCCCCGAATGTCACCATCCCGTCAAACAAGGCCATCCCCGCCGCCGGCGCGCTGGTAGAGATCCGCTACTTGTACGCCTACAAAGGCGGCTCTCTTTATCAAGCAACGTATCTGAACGAACGGGACGACATCGAGGCGGGCGACTGCGCACTGAGGCAGCTCAAGTATAAGGCGGAGGGCGGAGGGCGGGGAAGCGGAGGGCAAGGACGGCGGGGTCGGCGACGGGGCGGCAGGAGCGGATGCGCTTCCCGGCGAGAGCTAGTCCGAGGATGATGGGGACCGAGAACAGCACGGCGCCGAGGAGCCAGAACAGGCACAGAAGTGGGAGACGGACGGGCGGTGCGGGGGGCACGGGGCAGACGGCGGGGGGCGCGGCGGCGATGGGAGTTGAGACGGCGGCGGCGACAGGCGCGGCGGGCAGGACCAGGACGGAGCGCGCGGGCAGCGTCAGGGACAGCAGGGGCAGGGCGAGAAGCCCGGCGAACACTAGAAGCCAGACCAGGTGCCGGGTGGACGCGGAAGCGTGGCGCATCGCCAGTGTCAGCGCCCAGGCGGAAGGCAGGAGCAGGGCGCTCTTCACCGACAAGTCGCGCAGGAGGGTCAGCCAAGCGGCCGGGGCATCAGCAGTCATGGCTGGTCCCCCTGCTGGCCGTCGCGGGCGCGCTGAATCATCTCACTCAGCCGGTCCAGATCGTCGGGGGTGAGACGCGCCTCGCGGGCGGACAGCAGGGCAGCGAAGGCCTGTTCCACCGAGTCCTCGAAGAAGGTATGCAGGATGCCGTCCAGGGCCGAGCGGGCGGCATTTGCGCGCGGGCGGGTCGGCAGGTAAACGAAGCGACCTTCTTCCTCGATGTGAGTCAGGTGGCCGCGCTGCTCGAGGATGCGAAGGAGGGTGCGGACGGTGGAGTTGCTGGGGCGACCCGGCAGGGCGTCTTCCTGGTCGGCAGC
>JANOOM010000062.1:0-6005 GCA_031421335.1 Armatimonadota bacterium | reverse complement strand
CCTAACAGGGAAGGGTGGCGACTTGCGCCGGGTTAGGTCCAAGAAAGTTACCATGCCAACGAACCGAGTACAGATCTTCGACACCACCCTGCGCGACGGGGAGCAGTCACCCGGCGCCTCCCTCAATGTAGAGGAAAAGGTAGAAATCGCCCGGCAGCTCGAACGCCTCGGCGTGGATGTCATCGAGGCGGGTTTTCCCATCTCCAGCCCCGGCGACTTCGAGGCCGTCCGCCGAGTCGCCGCCACGGTCAGTGACCGCGTGACCGTCTGCGGGCTGACCCGCGCGGTCGCCAAGGATATTGATGTCGCCTGGGACGCCCTCAAAGGCGCGGCCCGGCCACGCATCCACACAGGGCTGGGCGTCAGCGAGAGCCACCTGAAGTACAAGCTTAAGAAGAGCCGGGAGGAGGCTCTGGAGATCGGTGTCGCCGCCGTTCGGTACGCCCGCGACCTGGGCTGCCCGGACATCGAGTATTTCACCGAGGACAGCGGCCGGGCCGACCCCGAGTATCTGTACCGCGTCATCGAGGCTGTCATCAAGGCCGGTGCGACGGTCATTAACGTCCCGGATACGACCGGCTATATGTCGCCCGATGAGTACGGCGCGCTCTTTGCCGGCATCCTGAATCATGTTCCCGGCAGCGAGAACGTCGTCCTTTCCGCCCACTGCCACAACGATCTGGGCATGGCGACCGCGAACGCCCTGGCCGCCGTCAAGGCCGGCGCGCGCCAGATCGAATGCACGATGAACGGCATCGGCGAGCGGGCCGGCAACACGTCTCTGGAAGAAGTCGTGATGGCCCTGCACACGCGCGCCGACGTGTACAAGCTGCAAACCAATGTCAAGACCGAGGAGATCTACAAGACCTCACGCATGGTTTCGACCATGACCGGCATCTTGGTCCAGCCGAACAAGGCCATCGTCGGCGCCAATGCGTTTGCTCATTCGTCGGGCATCCATCAGGACGGCGTCCTTAAGGAACGCTCGACCTATGAGATCATTGACCCCAAGACGGTCGGCATCCACGAGAGCAAAATCATCCTGTCGGCCCGCTCGGGCCGGGCGGGCGTCCGGCACCGCCTGACCGAATTGGGCCACACATTTGCCAGCGAAGACGAATTCGAAAAGGTCTATGCGCGCTTCCTGAGCGTGGCAGACAACAAGAAAGTCATTTACGACGAAGACCTTGATGCCATCGTGTCGGACGAAGTCTCGACCGTCCCGCAGACTTATGAGCTGGTGCAGGTGCAGATCTCGTGCGGCGATCTCGCTATCCCGACCGCAACCGTCAAGCTCCGCCACGAAAGCCGGGCCATCCTGATGGACGCCGACACCGGCAACGGCCCCGTGGATGCCGTGTACCGTGCCGTCAACCGCATCGTCGGCGTCCCGAACGAGCTGATCGAATACACAGTCCAGAGCGTCACGGGCGGCATTGACGCCCTCGCCGACGTGACCATCCGCATCAAGGATGAGGGCGGCATGACCTACACGGGGCATGGCGCCGACACCGACATCTTCGTGGCCTCGACCAAGGCGTATCTGCAAGCCCTGAACAAGCAGATCGCGCGGGCGGGCGGGCGCGCTCAATCCGAGCGCGTTCTGGAACATGTCTGACGCCCTCATCCGGCTGGCCGAAGCTCGGGACCTGCCCGCCGTCATCGCGCTCTGGCGACAGCTCCAGGACATCAACGCCTCGTTCGACGCCCGGCTCGCGCTAAATGAGGGCGCGGCGGACTGGTTCATCGGTTACCTCGGCGACCATCTCGACAATCCGAACATGGCCGTATTGGTCGCTGAGCGCGAGAAGATCATCGTCGGCTACACCTTCGGCCAGATCATGCGGCGCCCGACCCTCGCCTCGGGCGACTGCGGCTATGTCGCCGACGTCTGTGTCCGGGACGGGTGGCGCGGGCGCGGCATCGGGCGGCAGTTGTATGAGCGCCTGCGCGCCTGGTTCCTGGCGAACGGCATCACGGCCATCGAGGTGCAGGTGGTCCGCGCCAACCCCGCCTCGCAGGCTTTCTGGCGCAAGATGGGCTATTCGGAGTTTTTGCGGACGCTTCGTACAGACATGGGGACAAGCAGTGGCATCATACCAGATCCTGACTGAGACGCAGGTGGCACAATTCG
Source organism: Armatimonadota bacterium (assembly GCA_031421335.1). Lineage (GTDB taxonomy): Bacteria > Armatimonadota > Armatimonadia > Armatimonadales > Capsulimonadaceae > JANXMY01. Next base: position 3,871 of record JANOOM010000062.1, on the reverse strand, counting down.
AGGAAGACGGCTTCCTGAAATTAGAAGCGGCTTTCCCGCGCGAAGCGGCCCTTGCCGCTCAGGACTTCCTCTGGGAGCGCCTGGCCGCATTAGGTGTCCGCAAGGACGACCGCGCGACCTGGACCGAGCCGATGGTCCACATCAAAGAGGCTTATACTGACTCCGCCTTCCAGGTCTGCCAGACCGAGCGGCTGACGGGGGCCATCGAAGACTTGTTGGGAGCGGGCCGCTGGGCTGACAAGGACAAACCCGCCCACTGGGGATGGTGGCCGGTCAACTTCGCCGTCGGCGCGGACAAGCCCTGGATTGTCCCGACCGGCGGCTGGCACTGGGACGGCATCCACTTCAAGCACACCGTAGACGCCCCCGACCAGGGCCTGCTCCTGCTGCCCATGTTCTCCGAGACCGGCCCACAGGGTGGGGGAACGTTGGTGGCCGCTGGGTCGCACCGCCTGGTGGCGCGGTTCCTGGCGCTGCACCCTGAAGGGCTGGATCTCGGCGCCGCCATCGGCGCGTGTAATCAGACGTACTCCTGGCTGGCTGAGCTGACGGGTCAAACTGGTGCCGAGGCGGACCGCAACGCCTACTTTATGGAGCGGACCCAAACAGGTGAAGGTGGGGAAGCGCTGCGCGTTGTGGAGGCCACGGCCGCGCCGGGCGACGTCTACCTCTGCCACCCGTTTCTTTATCACGCGGCCTCCCCGAACCATTCGGGCGTCCCGCGCTTCATGTGCAACCGGACCACAGCGCTGAACGGGCGCATGAACATCCAGGCCCTCACAGCGGACTCGTCGCCGCTCGAGCGCAGCATTTACCATGCCCTCTGGGAGGCAGTATGACGACACGGTTGCAAGCACTGTTTGGGCTGGCCTACCCGATCTGCCAGGCCCCGACCGGCAGCATCGCCGGGCCGGAATTGGCGGCGGTCGTCTCGGGCGCGGGTGCCCTGGGCGCGATGGCGCTCACCTGGACCGCGCCCGAAGTCGCGGCGGAACAGGTACGCCGGGTGCGGGAAGCAACGTCCGCCCCCTTCCAAGTCAACTTTGCCTTGTACAAGCCGCCCGCCTCACTCGCGGCGGCCCTGGACGCCGGGGTGCCGGTCGTGACATTCTCCTGGGGCGACCCGGCCCCATACCTTGCCCTCGTCCGCGCAGCCGGGGCGAAGGTCGGCATCCAAGTTGCTAATGTCGCCGGGGCGAAACGTGCTGCTGACATGGGCGCGGATTTTCTCATCTGCCAGGGCATCGAAGCCGGCGGACATGTCCAGTCTACGACGCCGCTCGATGACCTCCTGCCGCGCGTTCTGGAAGCAGCGAGCGGTCTTCCCGTCGTCGCTTCCGGCGGCATTGGGGACGGGGCGGGCATCGCTCGCGTCCTGGCCCTTGGCGCGGATGCGGCCATGCTGGGGACCCGCTTCGTTGCGACCCGCGAGAGCGGCGCCCACCCCGCCTACAAGGAGCGGCTAACCCAAGTGGGCGCGGGCGAGACTGCTTTGACGGTCTGTTTCGACGGCGACTGGCCTTACGCCGCTCACCGCGTTTTGCGGAATGGAACGCTTGAAGAGTGGGAGGCATCCGGCTGCACCCCCGCCGGTCAGCGGCCTGGCGAGGGCGAAACCGTGGGGCACTCGGCGACGGGTGAGCCGATCCGACGCTACGAGGACGTTGCGCCGCGCTTGGGCATGAGCGGGAACGTACTGGACATGGCCCTGTATGCCGGCATGAGCAGCGCCGTCATCCGGGACATTCCGACTGCCGCCGATCTGGTCACGCGGCTCTGGGAAGAGTGCAAGCGAGCGCAAGCAGAAAGAACGAGATAACATGGCAAAGATCGCGGTTTTAGCGGGCGACGGTATCGGCCCAGAGATCATCGCGGAGGGCCTGAAGGTCCTTCACGCGGCCTCGCAGAAGCACGGGCTGGCGCTGGACTTCACGGAGGCCCTTGTCGGCGGGGCGGCTTATGACGCCACTGGACACCCGCTGCCGCCCGAGACGTTGGAACTTGTTCAGGCATCCGATGCCGTCTTCTTCGGCGCGGTCGGCGGCCCGAAGTATGACGCCATCCCCGACCCCAACCTGCGCCCCGAACGCGGCGCCTTGCTGCCCCTGCGTCAGAAGATGGGCCTGTATGCGAACCTCCGCCCCTGCGTCCTGTATCCGAGCCTGGCGGCGGCCTGCCCTCTGCGGCCGGACCTTGTGGAAGGCGGCTTCGACATCCTGGTCGTCCGCGAGCTGACTGGCGGCCTGTACTTCGGCCAGCCCAAGGCTTGGGATGGCGACCATGCTGTGGACACCTGCACCTACAGCCGCGCCGAGATCACCCGCATCGCCCGAGTCGGCTTTGAGGCCGCCCAGAAGCGCGGCAAGCGGCTCCTCAGTGTGGACAAAGCGAACGTCCTGGAGACATCCCGTTTGTGGCGCGAGACTGTCACCCAGCTCGCAGGCGAGTATCCCGACGTCGAACTCACGCACCAACTCGTAGACGCGACCGCCATGGACCTCGTCCGTCGCCCACAATCGTTCGACGTCATTGTGACTGAGAACCTCTTCGGCGACATCCTCAGCGATGAGGCCGCCATGCTCACTGGTTCGCTGGGAATGCTGCCCTCGGCCTCTCTGGGCGAACAGAAGACCGAAAGCGGCATCTTCGGCCTGTACGAGCCGAGCCACGGCAGCGCCCCCGACATCGCCGGGACGGGCAAGGCCAACCCGCTCGCCACCATTCTCTCCGGCGCCCTGCTTCTGCGCTACTCGCTCGGGGCTGAGGCCGCCGCGCGGGACATCGAGGCCGCCGTCGGCCACATCCTGCAAGGCGGCTACCGGACCTCGGACATTTTGGAGGGCGAAGGGATGAACCACGTCAACTGCCGCCAGATGGGGGACCTCGTGGCTGGGACGGTGATGCGAGGGGCCGATCCGCGGGGGTGAACCCACCCCGCTGCAAGCAGCGACCCTCCCGAAACGGGAGGGTGGGGTGAGAGGGTGGTCGAAGGGTTCTCAGGGATGATTGTTGGGTGAGTTGGTGAAAGGGGCGCGGTCTGGAGAGGCACAGTCAATCCAGGAGGACCCCCTGATAGCCCTCACGCTCACCCTCCCGTTTCGGGAGGGTCGCTGCTTGCAGCGGGGTGGGTTCCTATGCAGAAAATCGAAGCCATTATCCGCCCGATCCGCTTGGATCAGGTCAAAGCCGCCTTGGAAGACCTCGGCGTCGTCGGCATGACTGTCACCGACGTGCGCGGCTACGGCCACCAGCGCGGGCACACCGAGAAGTACCGGGGCAACACCTACGTCGTCAACCTGCTGCCCAAGATCAAGCTGGAACTCGTCGTTCCTGACCGGGTCGCCGAGGCCGTCATCGCCGCTGTCGAAGAGGCCGCCCGCACTGGCGAGATCGGCGATGGCAAGATTTTCGTCTACCCCGTCGAGCGCGCGATCCGAATACGCACCGGCGACGAGGGTGAAGAGGCCCTATAGGGTGATTGAGCATGGATGAGCAGTTGGTAGATGCTTCCTTTGAGCGTAACCTTGTGCTGGTCAAGGAATTGTTGGAGAGCGGGGTTGATGTCAATTCCCGCGACAGCCATAGCTCCACCGCACTGGAGTACGCCGCCATGTTTGGAGAAGTTGAAATGGTCGGGCTACTCATTGGGAGTGGCGCTGATGTTAACACCATTAACAACGATGGTGAGACATCACTTTACTGCGCTGTAGATGATGGGCATACCGAGATTGAGAAGATGCTGCGGGAGGCAGGAGCAGTCAAGTGACCACACGAATAGACATCTACGACACCACCCTGCGCGACGGCTCCCAGGGCGAGGGGATCTCCTTCAGCGTTGAAGACAAGATCCGTATCGCGCGGCGCCTGGACG
>JANOOM010000061.1:0-3587 GCA_031421335.1 Armatimonadota bacterium | reverse complement strand
GGCGGTCGGGGCGCGCGTCAAGAACGACTACGCCCTCTTCTACGCCGCCCACCCGGCCGCTCTGCCGCCGCGCGAGTGCCGGCCCTGCCTCCTCGGGGGCAGCCGGGCGGAGACCGAAGACGGCAGCTACCTCTCGCCGCTGTTCTTTTACACCCCCCCCCACTTTTTCTTCAAGACCGGCGAGCAGGAAGTCCTGCGCTTGGCTCTGCTGGACCAGGGCGACGACGAGGCGGCGCAGAGCCTGAGCGTGTCGGCGTCCACGGTGCAGAAGCGCTGGCGGGCCGCTTATGAGCGCGTCGGCGCGGTCGAGCCGGGCTTTTTCCCCGTCGAGGGCGAGGTCGCCCCGCACCGGCGCGGGGCGGCGAAGCGTGGCCACCTGCTCGGCTACCTGCGCGCGCACCCGGAGGAGCTGCGGCCGGTCCGCCCGCCGTGGTAGGCCACGGGACAGGCCACGGGACAGGCCACGGAATGGGAGAAATGCCGACGGACACACCCTGGCAGATCCAGATGCTCGGCAGACTGAGTGCGCGGCGCGGCGACCGGGTCATCACCCGCTTCGCCTCATCGCGCGTGGCCACCCTGCTGGCGCGGCTCGCCTTGTTTCCCGCTCACGCCCATCCGCGCGCCGCCTTGATCGGGCTGCTCTGGCCGGGCGACGACCCGGACGTGGGCCGTCCCCGGCTGCGCGTCGTCCTGGCCTCCCTGCGCCGCCAGCTTGAGCCGCCCGACGTGCCGCCCGGCACTGTCCTGGTCGCCGACCGGACCTCCGTCCGGCTGGCCCCTGACGCCTTCCACACTGACGCCGCCGAGTTCGAGGCCGCGCTAAGAAGCGCCGCCCGCGCTTCTTCCCCCACCCTGGAGCGTGAGGCACTGGACCGGGCGGTCGCGCTGTATGCGGGGGAGCTGCTGCCCGGATTCTACGACGAATGGATACTAGCGGAGCGGGAGCGGCTGGAGTCGCTTTATGAGGACACCAGCGAACGGCGGCAGGTGCTGCCCGCCCCCCACCTGGCGGGGGCGCGGCGCGGGCTGGACCCAACGCCAGACGAGCGCGGCTTCCCGCTCCAGTTCACCCGGTTCTTCGGGCGCGAAGCGGAAGCCGCGCACGTCGCCGCCCTGCTGGAAATGCCGGACACGCGGCTTGTGACATTGTCCGGGCCGGGCGGGGTGGGGAAGACCCGTCTGGCCAACCGGGCGGCACGGGCGGCTGCGGGCGGCTTCTTGGGGCCGATCTGCTTCGTCGCGCTGGCCGACCTGTCCGAAGCGCGCCTCATCCCCGAGGCCGTCTTGAGCGCGCTCGGCCTGCCGCGTCTTGCCGCGCCCGCCCCGCTGGACCAGGTCGTCGCAGCCCTGTCCGTCCTGCCGCCCGCCCTGCTCGTGCTGGATAACTTCGAGCACCTGGTCGAGCGCGGCGCTCCCCTGGTCCTGTCCCTGCTGACCCGCCTGCCGGCCCTAACCTGCCTGGTCACCTCGCGCCGCCGTTTGTCGCTGCCCGGCGAGTCTGAGTTCCCCGTTCCTCCCCTGCCCCTCCCGGACGCCGGCGGCACTGCCGCCCAGACCGCCCGCGCGGCCAGCGCCCAGCTCTTCGTGGACCGCGCCCAGTCCGCCCGTCCGGACTTCCAGCTCACGCCCGGCAACGCCGCCGCCGTTGCCGCATTGTGCCGGACCTTGGAAGGCATCCCGCTCGCCATCGAGCTTGTCGCGGCGCGGGCAATGACTCTGCCGCCCGCCCAGATGGCGGAGCGGCTGGCCCAGCGGTTCGCCCTGCTGACCAGCCGGCGCGGGGACAAGGGGACGCGGCACCGGTCGCTGTGGGCGGCCCTGGAGTGGAGCCACGACCTGCTCCCCGCCGACCTCGCCCGCTTCTTCGCGGGCCTGTCGGTCTTCCGGGGCGGAGGCACGGCGGAGAGCGCCGCCCTCGTTTGTGATCAGCCGCAGGCCCTGGAGTTCCTGTCGCGGCTCCGGGAGCGGTCCCTTGTTACCATTGAAGACTCGTCGGAAGGCGGCGAAGAAACGCGGCGGTTCCGGCTGCTCGAAACCCTGCGCGAGTTCGGCGAGGAGCACTTGCCCGCCGAGGAGCGGCCCGAAGTCGCCCGCCGCCACGCTTCCCACTTCCTGTCTCTGGCGGAAGAAGCTGGCCCCCGCCTCACCGGCCCCGACCAGGCCCGGTGGCTGGACCGACTCGAAGCCGACCACGAGAACCTGCGCCGCGCCCTCGCCTGGTGGCTGGCGCAGAATGCCGTGGGCGAGGCCCTGCGGATGTGCGGCGCGCTTTGGCGATTCTGGGCGGTGCGCGGCCACTACGCGGGCGGGCGGGAGTGGATCGAGCGGTCTTTGGCCCTGCCGGGCGGGCCGGACGCGGCGCGCGCCCTGGCCGCGCTCGGCGCGGGCAACCTGGCGAGCGAGCAGGCGGACTACCCCGCCGCCGAAGGCTGGTACAGCGAAAGCCTGGCCCTGATGCGTGCGCTGGGCGACCGCTCGGCCATCGCCGCCTGCTTGTCCAACCTCGGGCGGGTCGCCATGCACCGGGAAGACTACGCGAAAGCGGAGGCCCTGCACGCCGAGGCCCTCGCCCTGCGCCGCGCGGACAATCACAAGGGCGGCATCGCGTACACGGTGGAGTGCCAGGCCATCGTCGCCCAGCACCAGCGCTTCTTTTCCCGCGCCCGGCGTCTGCACGAGGAAGCGCTTACGATCTGGACGGAGATGGGCCATGACGGCGGCCGGATGTGGGCGCTGACGAACCTGGCCGCCATCAGCACCGAGCAAGGCGACGACGCGCAGGCGGCCCGCCAATACGCCGAGGCCCTGGCCCTCTGCCAGGCTCTGCAAGACAAGCACTCGCTCTACAGCCTCATCGGCAGCTTCGCCGCCCTGGCCGCCCGCCGTGGCGATTTTCAGAAGGCCGCCACGCTGGCCGGCGCCTCCGAGTCCCTGCGCCGCCGTGCCGGCCTGGGGACCCACGCGAACGACGCCGCCGAGTTCGAGGCCGCCCTCCTCCCCGCCCGCACCGGCCTGAGCGCGCCCGTTTTCGCCGCCGTCTGGGCGGCGGGGGAGGCCCTGACGGCGGACGAGGCGGTCGCCTGTGCTCTGGAAGACAGCACGCGGCGGCTATGATGCTGTGCTGATCTCGGTGAGTGTGAAAGTCCCAGTACCCCCATTACTGTTGGAGAGGGTCCCCGAAATCGTGTAGGCCCCTGGACTGCCGCTCGCCGTCCCAGTGTATGTTTCTACGTCACTGTTAGTGCTGTTGGTAGCCCTCGCCACGATTTGACCGCTGGAGTTGAGGGAGGCAGTGCCGGTGTAGTTGTAGCCGCTGCTGCTTGTGACTCCCGTCAAAACTCCCGCCGGGCTGAGGGTCACGGTGCCGGTGACGCTGGATGAGCCGGAGGGGCCGGAGACCTGAGAGCTGCTCGCGTAGGTCCCGGCATAAGCGAAAGCCGGCGTCGCACCGACCTTGGCGAGGGTGAACACTTCGCCGATTTGACTCTGGGAAGTCACGTCGGTCGTGCCGAGGAGCGTTAAGGTGACCGTGTTCCCGCTGATCACCATCGAGGAGACATACGTCGCGGTCGGACCATTTTGGC
>JANOOM010000060.1:0-5480 GCA_031421335.1 Armatimonadota bacterium | reverse complement strand
CAACTCCAAGTAGCTGTCCACGAACACCCCGATCAGCCGCGCCCGCGCTGGGTCCAGCTTTAGGCTCGCCAGCAGCCGCAGGCATTCCAGCTTCACCCGAGGGCGGTCCTCGGGACGCATCTTCATCTTCGCCATCAAGGCGCTCGCCACCGGGTTCTCCTGACGCACGAACCGCCGCCACGGCAGACGGTTGAGCTGGATCACCGCGTACTCGAATCGCAGCACGTTTTTCCCAGGGAACGTCACTTGAAACCGGTTTGGCTCCTGGCGTTGGGGCGCGTCATAGGAGAAGATGACCACCGGGTACACCGGCAGGTCGTACCGCTCGGTCAGCCGCGCGAAGTACCGGAACATCCGCCGGGGGAAGTCCGGCTGCGGCGTCGCCTGGTTCTCGACGTGGACCAGGAAGTAAGCGTCTTCAGTGCGGAACCGGGCGCGCATCACGACATCCACCTCGTGCGTCTCGCTCAGGCCGATGTCGGTGAAGACCTCCTTGTCCATCGGGACAACGCCGGCCTGGCGGTCGAGTGTGGCGGCGAGGTCGGGGAAGAACAAGTCGAGGAACTCCACGAAGAAGGTCGTGAGCAGTTCTTTGAACAAGCGGTCGTGGTCCATAAGCGATTGTACCTGAAATGGCCTGGCGACCAAAGAAACTGCGGCGGAAGACATAAGAACTGAAGATATTATAGCAGATTTCCGACAACTGTTACCGTGTGCCGGCGCGCGGCGGCGGGGCGGGCGGGGCAGAACATGGTATAATAAAGCGTCTTGGGCCGCGAGGCGGCGGCTTTCGAGGGGAGTGTGGGATTTGAGCATCTACGTCGTGACGGGCGGGGCCGGCTTCATCGGGTCGCACCTAGCTGCCCACATCGCGCGGGCGGGGCATGAGGTGCGCGTGCTGGACAGCCTGGTGGCCCAGGCATCCTGCCGCCGCGCTCAGGCCCTGGCTGCCGCGCCGAACGTCGAAGTCGTCGAAGCCGACATCCGCGACGAGGCCGCCTGCCGGCGCGTCATGGAGGGCGCGGAGTTCGTCCTGCACCACGCCGCCGAGGCATCTGTGTCCCGTTCCATCGAGGACCCCGCCGGCTGCGCCGCCGTCAACATCGGCGGCACGATCAACCTGCTCGAAGCCGCGCGGGCGTCCGGGACCGTCAGGCGCTTTGTCTTCGCCTCTTCCTGCGCCGTCTACGGGGACACGCCGGGCGTGGCCAAGCACGAGGCGTCGCTGACCGACCCGCTTTCGCCCTACGCCTCCTCGAAGCTCGCCGCCGAGTTCTTCTGCCGGAACTTCTTCCGGCTGCACGGGCTTCAGACCGTCGCCCTGCGCTACTTCAACGTCTACGGGCCGGGCCAGGACCCGGACGGCGCCTACGCCGCTGTCATCCCCAAGTTTCTGACCGCCATGGCGCGCAATGAGGCGCCGGTCATCTACGGGGACGGCGAGCAGTCGCGGGACTTCATCCATGTGGACGATATCGTCGAGGCCAACGAGCGCGCGGTGGCGGCGACGCGCGGCGTTGGGGGCCGCGTGGTCAACGTCGGCAGTGGGCAGAGCGCGTCCCTGAAGCAGGTACTGGCGACATTGGGGCAGATCAAGGGCCGGCCGGTCGAGGCGGAGCGGCAGCCCGCTCGCCCCGGCGACATCCGGCAGTCACGCGCCGACATCACTGCCGCGGCGGGCCTGCTGCAATTTACGCCCACCGTGGCCCTGCGCGACGGTTTGGCACGGACTTTGCAATGGTATGAAACAGAGGCAATCGAAGAAGAGGGGGGCGCCCGTGTGGGTGCCATCTAAAGGAGTAGGGTTTCTAGCATGAACATTTGCGTTATTGGGACGGGGTACGTCGGGCTGGTCACAGGAGTCATCTTCGCCGACATGGGCAACGACGTGGTCTGCGTGGACAAGGTGGCGGCCAAGATCGACGGGCTGAACCAGGGCATCATGCCCATCTACGAGCCGGGCCTGGAAGAGATGGTGGGCCGCAACGTCGCCGACGGGCGATTGGAGTTCACCACGGACCTCGAAAGCGCCGTGCAGAAGGCCGAGATCGTCTTCATCGCCGTCGGTACCCCCCCCAAGGAAGACGGCTCGACCGATCTGTCCTACGTCGAGGACGCTGCCAAGGGAATCGCCCGCGCCTTGAACCGCTACAAGGTCATCGTCAACAAGAGCACCGTGCCGGTCGGGACAGGCGACTTCGTGCGCGAGGTCATCGAGACCAACAAGCGCCGGGCCGTGGACTTCGACGTCGTCTCGAACCCCGAGTTCCTGCGCGAAGGCTCGGCCATCACCGACACCCTGGTGCCAGACCGCATCGTCATCGGCGCCCCGTCAAAGATCGTCGCCATGCGCCTTTTGGAGCTATACGCGCCTCTGGAGCGCCCGATGATCGTCGTGGACGTCGCGAGCGCTGAGATGATCAAGTACGCCTCGAACGCGTTCCTCGCCACCAAGATCTCGTTCGCCAACGCCATCGCCAACATCTGCGAGGCGACCGGGGCGGACGTCACCCAGGTCGTCAAAGGCATGGGGCTGGACGCGCGCATCGGCCAGGCCTTTCTGAACGCGGGGCTGGGCTACGGCGGCTCGTGCTTCCCCAAGGACACCCGCTCGCTGCTGCACACGTCGCAGAGCTTCGGCTGCGAGTTCCCGCTGCTGGCCGCCACCATCGAGACCAACGAGCAGCAGCCCAAGCGCTTCATCGCCAAGATCCATGACGCCCTCGGCGGCGAGTCACTGCGCGGCAAGACCGTCGGCATCCTCGGACTGGCCTTCAAGGCCAACACTGACGACATGCGCGAAGCGAAGTCGCTGGACGTCATCGCCGATCTGCTCGCCTCGGGCGCGACCGTCAAGGCTTATGACCCCATCGCCATGGAGAACACCAAGAGCGTCTTCCCGCACATCACCTATGGGGCCAACGCCTACGAGGTCGCCACCGGTGCGGACGCCCTGGTCGTCGTGACTGAGTGGAATGAGTTCAAGAACCTGAACTTCGAGCGCCTGTCCGCTCTGATGGCCCGCCCCCTGATCCTCGACGGCAGGAACCTTTACGACCCGGAGCGCCTGCGCCGGCTGGGCTTCGAGTACCACTCCATCGGCCGCGCCTCCATGCACCCCGCCGCCAAAGCGCCGACGGACCTGCCCCTCGGCAAGTCCTCCCCCAAGGAAGCCGTGGCTGCCTGATGATTGCCCCAGAGAAAGCCGTCCCACTGAAACAACTCGCCCAGCGTCCCGGCGTCCGCCAATTCATCAAGTTCGGCATCGTCGGCGCCAGCAACTCGGTGATCAACTTCGGCCTGTCCAACTTGCTCCACTATAAGCTCGATTGGCCGCTGATCCCCGCGCTGACCACGGCCTTCTTCCTGTCAGTGCTGAACGGCTTTTTCTGGAACCGCCACTGGACCTTCAAAGAAGCGCGCGGCAAGCCCGCACACACGCAGTCGCTCCAGTTCCTGCTCGTCAACATCGTCGGCTGGCTGCTGAACACTTCCATCGTGGTCTTGATCATCGCTTCGGTCAAGGGCCACGCCCTGTTCAGCGACCCCGCCGAGTTCCACCGCATCGTCGTCGCCATGCTCACCAATGCGGGCAAGCACGAATACGGCCCCCTCCTGTTCAACGGCGCGCTGCTCGCCGCTGCCGCCGTGGTCGTCTTCTGGAACTTCTTCGCCAATCGCCTGTGGACGTTCAAGCACTGAGGCGGGACCTATCCCCGCTGCTTCGCGCTGACCCCTCCCTCGGAGGGGAGGGTGTGTAGTGGAGGGTGGGGCCGTATCATCCTCAACCCCTCCAATCACGGTGAGCCTTCAAGAAGACCGTTCAAGCCTCTATTCGCACACCCTTCCCGCCAAGGGAGGGGTCGGCGCGAAGCGGCGGGGGTAGGTCTCTTGACTCTCCCCGCCCTCTTCGGGTATGGTTTACCCGCCTTGCCTATTACCCCTACATCCGTCAAACTCACCCGCGCCCAGGTCGCGCAGACGCTCCAGATCACGCCCAAGACATTGGCCGCCTGGGAGAAGAGCGGGCGCATCCCCGTCCCCGAGCGCGACTGGCGCGGGTGGCGCTTGTATGACGAGGCTGCCGTCGCCGCTATCCGCGCCGCCCTGGGCACAGCCCCCGCCCACGACACCGCGCCCTCCGAGGTCAACAGGCCCATGCAGATCAGCGCCCGGAACGCCCTGCGCGGGGTCGTCCGCGAGATCACCGGGGACGGCGTGCTGTGCGAAGTGACGCTCGACCTGGGAAACGGGCAGGAAGTGGTGTCCGTCATCACGCGCTCTTCCGCACAGCGGCTCGGGCTGAAGCCCGGCGTCGAGGCGACGGCGCTCATCAAATCCACGGAGGTCCTCCTTGCGCGCTAACCTGCGACTTGTTCTCTCGCTCCTGCTGCTGTCTGCCCTGCCCGCTCACGCCGATCCCTTGCGCGTGGCCGCCGCCGCAAACCTGCAAAAAGTATTCGCCGAGGCCCTGCTCCCCGCCTTCTTGAAGAAGACCGGCGTTGTCGTAACGCCCACTTATGGGGCTACCAAGGCGTTCGCCACGCAGATCGAGAACGGTGCGCCCGTTGACGTCTTCGTCGCCGCCGATACGACCACAGTGCAGAAGCTGGCCGCCGAGCGCGTCCTCGTCGCCAATACCGTCCACCCCTACGCCATCGGCCGGCTGGTGCTGTGGTCGAGCGCCCAGTCCGCCCACCACCCGTCGCGCCTGCAAGACCTTGCCGACCCCGTTTACGCGAGGATCGCTATCGCTAATCCCAAGACGGCCCCCTACGGACTGGCCGCCCAGCAGGCGTTCGAACGGTCCGGCCTCGGGCCGCGCGCCGCCGCTCGTGTCGTCCAGGCCGAGAACATCGGTCAGGCTTTGCAGTTCGCCCAGTCCCGCAACGCCGACGTCTGCCTGACCGCCTTGTCTCTGGTCATCGAAGACAAAACCGACCCCTACCTGATCGTGCCGGACGCGCTGTACGATCCCATCACGCAGAGCCTCGGCCTGGTGCGGACGACCACGCGGACGACCCAGGCCCTGGACTTCATCCACTTCTTGACCGGCCCCGACACTGCCAAGATCTGGAAGCGCTATGGCTACGAGCTGCCGAAAGTCCCGAAGGATCGGTGATCCCGTGAGTGCCCTGGACTGGTCACCGCTCTGGCTCTCGCTCCGAGTCGCCGGCTGGGCGACCGTCTTCAGCGTCCTGCTGGGCCTGCCACTGGCGTTCCTCCTGGGCCGCGTCCGCTTCCCCGGCCGCAGCCTGCTGGAAGGAATCGCCCTGCTGCCGCTCGTCCTGCCGCCAACCGTGCTCGGCTACGCCCTGCTGGTCGGCCTGGGCCGGCGCGGGGCAGTAGGGGCGTGGCTGGACCGCGTTCACCATCCCCTCGTCTTCACCTGGCAGGGGGCGGTCGTGGCCGCCTGCATCGCCTCGCTCCCCCTGTTCGTCACCCAGGCCCGCGTCGCGCTGGGGGCGGTGGACCCAGAC
>JANOOM010000059.1:0-8681 GCA_031421335.1 Armatimonadota bacterium | reverse complement strand
TGTCGGACCTGCCCGCCCACATCCTCAAAGAGATCGTCCACTTCTTCGACATCTACAAAGACCTGGAAGACAAAGAGACTACCGTGCTGGGCTGGCAGGATGTCGCCACTGCCCATCAGGTCATCGAGAAGTTCCGCATTCAGGACGGTCACGGACACTAGGAACGGGCTTTAGGAGCAAGATTGGGAACCGCTTATACGCCGGGGCTGAAGGTCAGCCCTCACACACTCATCCAGCGCACGCGCCGCCTGCCGCTCAAGGGCGACGTGCTGGTCGAAACAGGCCAGGTCGTCACGCCTGACACGATCGTGGCGCGCGCCTCGCTGCCAGGCCTGATGCAGTCCGTCAAGGTCGCCGCACAGCTTGGGATAGACGCCGACGAGCTGCCCGGCGCCCTCCTGGTTAAAGAAGGCGATGAGGTCGAGAAGGGGCAGGTGATCGCTGCTACCAGGGCTTTCTTCGGTATGTTCAAGTCCGAGGCCAAGTCGCCGGTCACGGGCCGCGTCGAAACCATCAGCGCCGTTTCCGGCAATGTCGGTGTCCGCCAGCCGCCCCTGCCGATCAACCTGACCGCCTACCTGTCGGGCAGCATCGCCGAGACCATGCCTGGCGAAGGCGTCATCGTCCAGACCGAGGGCGCTCTTATTCAAGGTATCTTTGGCATCGGCGGTGAGCGGGTGGGGGAGATCCAGATGGTCTCCACCGCGCCCGAGAGCGACCTGACCGAAGCCGAGATCACGCCCGCTTTGGCCGGAAAGATCATTGTCGGTGGCGCGAACATCTCCGGCGCGGCCCTGCGGAAAGCCTCCGAGGTCGGCGTCAAGGGCATCGTTGTCGGCGGCATCATTGACAAAGACCTGATCGCCTTCCTGGGCTACGACATCGGCGTCGCCATCACCGGCCACGAGAACATCACCCTCACCCTGGTCATCACCGAGGGCTTCGGCACCATCGCCATGGCCCGGCGCACCTTCGAGCTGCTGAAGTCATTGGAAGGCAAGTCGGCTTCCATCAACGGCGCGACCCAGATCCGGGCTGGCGTCATCCGCCCCGAGGTCATCGTCCCCCTCGGCGCCCGCGCCGGCGGCGCTCTGGCCCACAATGACGACGAGGGGAACCTGTCCATCGGGACGTCCATCCGCATCATCCGCGAACCCTACTTCGGCAAGCTGGCCTCCGTGACGGCCCTGCCGCCCCAGCTCACCATCATCGGGTCGGGCGCTTCAGTGCGCGTTCTAGAGGCGTCCCTGGCCGACGGTTCGGTCGTGACGGTGCCTAGGGCGAATGTGGAGATCATCGAAGGCTGATGCGTCCGGCGGAAAGGACAGAAAACATGAAGACCCGTCTTATGTTCAGCCGCACTCCTGAACAGCTTCTGCAACTTGTTGAGCAGCACCGGTCGTGGCCGGAGCTGTTCCCCGAGGACCATGGCACACGCTAACACACGATCCGCAAGACTTCAAGACTTTTTCTGAGGAGGGCCACATGCCCAAGAAACCCAACATCTTACTCATCGCCGTGGACTCGCTGCGCGCCGACCACCTGAGCGGCTACGGCTATCCGCGCCTGACGATGCCGCACTTGGACCGCTTCGCGGCGGGTGGGACGCTGTTTGAAGACACTTACAGCGCGCACATCCCCACCACAAGCGCTTACAGTTCCATGCTGACCGGTATGGACGTCTTTTCCACGCAGGTGGTCGCCCTGCGGCATCAGGGGCCGCTGCGCCCTGAAGTTGCGACGCTGCCCGAGACCCTGCGCGCGGCGGGCTATGACACTTCCTGTGTCGGCTTCAGCGGCAATGCGGCCTCGCGCGGCTTCGACACCTACCTGGACTTCCCCGGCTGGGGAAGCTGGAACGCAGGCCGCAGCCCCAAGGCGCAGAGTTTAAACGATGTCGCGCTGCCCGAGCTGGACCGGCTGGCCTCCCAGGACAAGCCTTTCTTCCTGTTCCTGCGCCATATGGACCCTCACTCGCCTTATCTGCCGCCGGCGCCCTTCGAGCGCATGTTTTACCATGGCGACGAGTGCGACCCCGCTAACGAATCCATGAAGCCGGTCATGGATTTCAAGCCGTTCCGGGACTACTTCGCAAGCTGGATGCCGCCCGGCATCACCGACAAAGACTACATCGTCGCCCAGTACGACGGCGCGGTCGCCTACATGGATTCGTGCATCCAGGCCATCTTCCAGGCACTGGAGGCGCGCGGCATTCTAGACGAGACCATCGTCGTGTTCAACTCCGACCACGGTGAGACGTTGTATGACCACGAATGCTGGTTCGACCACCACGGCTTGTATGAGCCGACTTTGCACGTTCCCCTGGTCATCCGCTACCCGAGCAAAGTGGCGGCCGGGAAGCGCGTCAGCGGCTACAACCTACACCAGGACCTGATGCCGACCCTGCTGGAACTCGCCGGGATCGAGACGGACACGCAGTACGACGGCCAAAGCCTGGTCCCGATGATGCGCGGCGAAGCGCACTCGCACCGCAGCGAGATATATATCACCGAATGCACCTGGATGCGGAAGCACGGCTGGCGCACGCCCGAGTGGAAGCTGATTTTGGCCCTGGAACCGGACTTCCATTTCAAGCCGCCGGTCGAACTGTATAATCTTGTACACGACCCACTGGAGAACGACAACGTGGCCGACAAAAACCCGGATGTCGTTGCCCTGCTGACGGCCCGCATGGAAGCGTGGATCGCCAAGCGGGAAGAAGAAACGGGGCTGCCCGACCCAATCTACCGTCAGGGCGACTGGCACGGGCAGGCCGGGGTGGGGGCGTTCCAGTCTTCGCAGCAGGCTTATGACACCCTGCACATCGGCGACCCGAAAGACGCGTCGAGGCTCCAAGCGGAGGCCAGGAAGTCATAAAAGCCGAAGACCTGCTTGCCGCCGCTCACGCTGTCGCAGAAGACGAGCGCGGTGGCCGAGGGCATATTGCAGTCGTACTGAAACATGGCTTACCATGAGGGGCAGATCAACTATATCCGGGCGCTTAAAGGGTGAGACCCTACTGAGAGGAAAACAATGAACGTTGCTATTGTCGGACTTGGCGGCATCGGGAACACGCACGGGGGCGTGTACGAGAAGAACCCCGCCACTCAGATCGTCGCTGTGTGCGACGTCCTCAAAGACCGCGCCGACAAGGGGGGCGAGCGTTACGGCTGCCCGGCCTTCTACACCGTCTCAGACATGGTGGCGAGCGGCATCACGATTGATGCGGCCAGCGTCTGCTCGGCGGGCGTCGAGAACGGCGGGGATCACTACGCGCCGACGATGGAGCTTCTGGCGGCGGGAATCCCTGTCCTGGGCGAAAAGCCGATTTCTAACGATGTCGGCCAAGCCGCTGAAATGGTGGCCCTGGCCCGCCAAAAGGGCCTGCGATATGGGGTCAATCTGAACCACCGCTTCACGCCGGCTGCCTTGAAGGCGAAGGAGTGGGTGACGGAGGGCCGGCTGGGCGAGATCAACATCATCAACATGACCATGTGGATCAACAACCCCAACGAGTCATCACCTTGGTTCCACATCCGTGCCCTGCACCCGCATTCTTTGGACGTGATGCGCTTCTATGGCGGGGACGTTGACAAAGTGCAAGCCTTCTTCAAGCGCGGCCTGCGCCCGGACGGTCCCGACGGCCGCCGCGTCTGCTGGTCCAACGTCTCGGTCAACCTGCTCTTCAAGAACGGCATCGTCGGCCACCTCACCGGCTCTTATGATGCCGGGGGCAGCTACGGCCTGGAACGGCTGGAAGTGGTCGGGTCTGAAGGGCGCTTCGTGCTGGAAGATGCCTGCGAGCACCTGCACTTCACTCCGCGTTTCTCGCGTCAGACGGAGACCTACGACTATCTGGGCGGCATGATGAGCTTTGGCGAAACGTTCAGCAGCCGCATCGGCGTCTGGGTGGACCAGAACGTCGCCCAAGACGCGCCGGAGGACATAAATGCCTCGGGGGCGGACGCCCTGCACGTCCAGCGCATCATCGAGGCGGTCATCGAGTCCTGGGAGACCGGGACCGTCGTGACGCTCTGAGGCTCAATCATGACTATGGTGACTATCATCGGGCGTGGCCACTCGGGGACGCGCGCCATCTCGCACACGCTGTCGGCCAGCGGCGTCTTCATGGGCGACCCGCTGAACAGCTCCGGGGATCTGCTGCCGCCCGACGCCATGTATGACGCCTGCCGCGTCCTGGCCCGGTCGGTCGAGTGGCGCGGCGGCCTGGAATGGGACTGGAGCGCCCTGCACTCCATGGACATCCCCACCGAGTTCACCGATCTGCTCCATAATTATCTTGCCTCCGTGCTGGAAAACGGGGCTGCTGACAAGGGCTGGAAGATCCCCGAGACGACACTTGTCTTCCCCTGGATCGTGCGCTTGTTCCCCGATATCAAGTACGTCTTCTGGGTCCGCAACCCGCGCGACTGCATCCTCGGCCAGCACATGACCGACGACCTCACTGACTTCGGCATTTCCTGCCCGAAGGCCGACGATGAGCGCCGACGCCGGGCCATCTCGTGGAAGTACCAGCACGATCTGGTGCGCGCCACCCCCAAGCCCGCACACTGGATCGAGGTTCGGTTCGAAGACTTCGTACTGAACCAGGCCGCGACACTGGCGCGGCTGGAAGACTTCTTGGGCCTTTCCCTCGCCACCATCCCCGTCAAGCCCGAGGCCGTGGGCCGCTGGAAAACGGACGAGGGCGTCAACTACTTCGACTTCTTTGAGCCTGCCATGCTCGAATACGGCTACGAGATGCCTGCCGAGGGCCTGCCGCCATGCTGAGAGTCTGCGTCATCGGCCTGGGGCCGATCGGCAACCGTCATGCCGATTTGTACCAGGCCGATCCACTCGCCGACCTGGTGGGGGTCTGCGACACGGACAAAGCACGCGCGGACCGCGCCGCTGCCCGACTGGGCGTGCCCGCCTTTGACAGTGTCCCTGAAATGCTGGCGTCGCTGCGGCCGGATGTGTGCAGCGTCGCCACCGGCGGCTATGAGTACAGCAGCGACCACTATGAGCCGACGATACAGGCGCTGGAAGCTGGGTGCCACGTTCTGGGCGAAAAGCCCATTTCCAACGACATCGGACGGGCCAAAGAAATGGTGGCGGTGGCGCGTGAAAAGCGGCTGTGCTACGGAATCAACCTCAACCACCGCTTCACGCCCGCCGCCCGGCTTGCGAAGCGCTGGCAGGACGAGGGCAGGCTGGGGCACCTGCTGTTCGTCAACATGAGCATGTGGATCATGAACCCCGTCGAGAGCGCGCCCTACTTCCAGATCAAGGCGCTGCACCCGCATACCGTGGATATCATGCGCCACTTCTGCGGCGACGTGGAGGCCGTGCAGTGCTTCGCCGCCAAAGCGCCCGGCCGGACGATCTGGACGACGGCCCATTTCAGCATGCGCTTCCGAAACGGCGTCGTCGGCGGCCTGACCGGATCCTATGACATCGAGCGTGGACACCCGATGGAGCGCTGCGAAGTCGCCGGCACGGCGGGCCGGTTCGTCATTGACGACATGTACCGGGAGGCGACTTTGTACCCCGCCGGGGACTTGGAGAAGAGAGTCTACACGAACCCGGTGTTCGGCGGGTTCCGGGACTTCGAAGACACTTTCCGGGACCGCCTCCACTGCTTTCTGGAGCAGGTCGGGGCCGGCACCGCGCCGGAAGATATAGACGGCTCCGGGGCGGACGGGCTGGCCGCCCAGAGGGTGCTGCAAGCCGCCATCGAGTCGATTGAGGGCGGTGGGGTCGTCCGGGTGCCGGGGCCTTGAGCAGATGCGCGCGTGGGACACGGGGCTGAACCCCCGTGCTCCGAGAAAGCAACTCCCCGCCTTTTACTCCGCTACGGAGCGAAGCGACTAGGAGGCGCGGGCAGAAGAGGGACGCAGAAGAAATCGTCTGGCTCTTCGCCCGCGAAGGCGGGGGCTTGCACTTTCATAGCACGGGGGTTCAGCCCCATGTCAACAGACCCCAGGAGAATGACCATGAAACTAGGCGCCAATTCTGTCCTGTTCGGCGGCTTCGACCTGAAAACCGCCTTCGAGCAGATCGCCCGCGCGGGCTACGACGGCATCGAGGTCTCGGCCATTGATGGCATGAGCGATCACCTCGCACTGGACCGCTGGCAGGAGATCGGCCCGGACATCAAGCGCTGGTCCGCCGAGTACGGCCTGGAACTACTGGCGATGGAGCAGCCTTCGCAGGATGCGGCCCGCATGGAAACGGCGTTCCAAGCGGCCTCCGACATCGGCATCCCCATCATCAACTGCGGGCCGGGCGGCAAAAGCGGCGACGAGGCCACTTTCCAGCAGTCCCTTGACTCGATCGGCGCTCTGGCGGGAATGGCCGAGAAGTACGGCGTCACCCTTTGTGTCAAGGCGCACGTCGGCGCGGCCATTGACGACACCCCGACCACCTTGCGCCTGATGGCCGCGATTTCCTCCCCCGCCTTCGGCATTGACATGGACCCCTCGCACATCTACCGCGCGAATGAGGACCCGGTTGAGGCCATCGCCGCCGTCGTTTCGCGCGTCAAGCACGTCCACATCCGCGACTGCAAGGGCCGCCAGGCGGGGCCGGGCAAGCCGGAAGACCAGGCCAACGGGCGCGGCGACATCAACCTCGTCGGCTACCTCCGCGTGCTGCACGAGGCCGGCTACCGCGGCCCGGTCGACCTGGAAGTGATCGGTGCCAGAGACTACAGCCTTGTCCAGTGCGCCATGATCGCCGCCGAGGCGCGCGGCCACATGCAGGCGTGCCTGCAAGCCTGCGGCGCGCGCTAGGCTTGGAAAGTCTTGGGGGTGGGTGAGACCTCCACCAGACGCAAAAAGAGCCTGCCGGAGCAATCCGGCAGGCTCATTCGTCGCGGATCAGTTGCGACAAGCACTCGCTATTTCCCGAGGTAGCGCTGCGTCTGCCGCCACTCCTTCAGGATGCTCTGCGTCAGCCGCATCCGCACCTGTTTCACGTCGCGCAGGCTGCGGGATAAGTTCCTGTGGGCCTCGCAGGCGGCCTTGACGGACTCCATCTCCACGGCCTTGACGTAGACCTTCCGCACACGCGTTCCCTCACGCCAGATGCGGTAGTGATAGGGGCCATGCAGGTGGCCGGCCTGGCAGCGGCAGCCTGTCTTGCCGCAACGGATGAACTGGATACAGACCTCGCCCTCCAATGGGTGCAGGGGGAGCACGGAGGCCGTGTCGGGAGAGCTTTGCATGATACCCTTGCTAATCGTCTTGAGACGAACGAAACCGTGCGAAAGTGAAAGCTTGACTCAACACTATACCCAATGATGCGGCATAAGCACACAGGCGCGGCGCCCCCCCTGCAACTTTCTTGTGGGTGCCGTGTCATACACAGTGCCGACCATCCACCGTGAGGAAGACATAGAGAGAGACCCGATGCAAAAGTCAATTTTGGCCCTGCTGCCGCTTCCAGTTCTGCTGCTCGTCGGCTGCGGCCACAACAGCCAGCCCGTGATGATGGCCCCGCCGACCACGCCCGTCACGATCTCGCAGCAGCAAGGCGGCTACAATCAAGGCGGCTACAATCAAGGCCAGCCCGGCGGCTCCGACCAGAACGCGAACTACAATCAGGGTCAGAACGGCGCCCCGAGCGGAGCCTACAACTGGACCGAAGTGCCTGTCAATCAGCAGGTGCAGATCACCCGCGCCGTCTTCGACCAGGGCGGCTACCAGCTTTATTCGCCGCAGGGGACCATCGTCGTCCCCTTCGCCAACCAGAACCTGTATGTGATGAAGTTCGGTCAGTCCAACGGCGGCGGCATGTATTTCGTCAGCAACGGCCAGTCCCCGACGCTGTTCCTGCCGCCAGGCGCGGGCCTCGACAACGCCGCCCAGCCGGGGGCGCGCTGGTACCCGTTCCCCCAGAACTACGCCTACACTCAGCCCGTCTATGTGGGGCTGGCCCCGAGCTGGTCCGCCTTCAATGGGATGGGCTGGTATCCGGGCATGTCCTATTATGGTGGCTATTGGGGGGCCAATCCTTATGGCTACGCGCCGATGGTCGGCCTGCATTTTCTCATCGGCGGCTCGCCCTACTACGGCTGGAACTCGTACCACAGCTACTACATGGGTCATCCGGGCTACACGCCGATGCGCGTCGTCAACCGGACGGTCTATAACCAGGCTTCCCGGAACTCGTTCAACCGCAACTCGTTCGGAGGCAGCTCGTTTGGGGGCAGGTCCTTCGGCAGTGCGGGAACGGCCTTCGGGGGCGGTCGCTCTTCCGGCTCCTTTGGGGGCGGACGCCCTGCCTTCGGAAGCGGCGGATTCGGCGGGGCGCAGCGCTCGTCGGGTTCCTTCGGCGGCGGTCCCTCGGGTTACGGCGGCTCATTCGGCGGCGGGCGGCGCTCCTTCCCGAGTGGCGGCTCTTCCGGCGGCTCTTCGGCGCCTGTCGCCCCGAGCCGGCCCGCTTTCGGGGGTGGCGGGGGTTCCTTCGGCGGCGGCGGCAGCCGCCCGTCCTCTAGCGGGAGTGGGGGTTCCTTCGGTGGGGGCCGGTCCTCGTTCGGCGGGGGCGGCGGACGGCGGCGCTGAACCCACCCCAGCACAAGTGCCGACCCTGGCACAAGTGCCGACCCTAGCGCAACTGCACCCGACCCCGAAACGGAAGGGGGAGCCTAAGGGGTGTCGGCGGATCTTCTTGGAGTG
>JANOOM010000058.1:0-12153 GCA_031421335.1 Armatimonadota bacterium | reverse complement strand
CTGCCCACCTAGGTCATTGTGGTAGCGGGAAAAGGCGACGAAAGTCAGGTTGACCGCGTTCAGCATCAGCTCGACGCACATGAAGATGACGATGGGATTGCGCTTGATCAGAACGCCGACGACGCCGATGGTGAACAGGATGGCGCTGAGGATCAAATAGTAGTCCAGGGGGATGTATTCGTTCATCGCTTATATCCTCTTCTTCGCCAGCATGACCGCGCCGACGGCAGCGACGAGCAGCAGGATGGAAACGACTTCAAAGGGGAAGAGCCAGTCCGCCGTGAATAGCTTCATGCCGATCTCATACGGCCCGACAAGCCCCATCGACAGCGTCTGCGCGTGGGCGGGGACCGTGGCGACGATTGTCGCCAGGACGGCGACGACGGCCAGACCTGCGATAACAGCCAGGGGCTGCTGCGGCCTCAGCCGGTCTACGATCCGTTCAGGCGTGCCTAGATTTAGCAGCATGATGACGAATATGAACAGCACCATGATTGCGCCGGCATAGACGATCACTTGAACGGCGGCGATGAAGACCGCGTGCAGGGACAGGAACAGAAGGGCGACGCTGAAAAGGACCAGGACCAGATAGAGGGCGCTGCGGACCGGGTTGTCCACGAGGATCATGGCGATCCCGCACACGACGGTGACGGCGGCCAGGATGCCGAAGAGGATAAGTTGCGGGGTCATACGGTGTCTCAGAGTCTGCGGGGGCCTGACGGCCCCCGCGCGTTCTTGCAATGTTTTTACAGGGTGGGGTCTGCAACCAACATCATTTCTTTGGTGTAGATAGTATCTTTGCGATTGTACTCGGCAAGCTCGCAGAGGTCCTTGAGCTGCACGGCCTGCGTCGGGCAGGCTTCCTCACAGTAGCCGCAGAAGATGCACCGGAGCATGTTAATCTCGTACTGAGCAGCATAGCGCTCGCCCGGCGAGACGCGGTTCTCCTCGGTGTTCTCACCGGCAACGACGAGAATAGCGTTGGCCGGGCAGGCGCCCGCACAGAGCGAACAGCCGATGCACTTCTCCAAGCCGTTCTCGTAACGGTTCAGGACGTGGCGCCAGCGCGACCGGCGCGGCATGGGCCGATGCACTTCCGGGTACTGAATGGTCACGCGCGCTTCATGCGAAGCGCCCTGGGTGATCCGCATACCCGTGAAGGGCGCCTTGATCTCACTCGCGAGGGCTTTTATATCGTCCATGAGGCTCATGGGGAAATATCCTTTTCTAGTCTAAGCGTCAGCGCCGCGTCGTCAGCGCATCGTCAATGATGTTGGCCTCGCGCTCGCTGGTTGCGACCGGGAAGCCGCCGATCTTCGCGGCAGGCGGCAGAGTCTGCGCCCCATGGCCAGGGTTCTCGGCGACGACGCGGTATGGTTGCGGCGTGGAGTGAAGCTCGATCGTCGAGCTGCGCCGCGAGTTCTTGGCGAAGAGCTGGAGCGGCTTGCTCTTGCCAAAGAAGTACAAGCTAACCAAGAAAACCACGGCCCAGGCAGCCAGCGCGATGGGGTAGCCCAGCGCGAGGGCAACGGCCAGCAGCAATACGTTGACGAGGGCGATGGGAAGGATGCCCTGCCAGCCGATCTTCATCAGCATGTCGTAGCGCAGGCGCGGCAGGGTGGCCCGAATCCAGATGAAGAAGTACAGGCCGCCCAATATCTTGACGGTCAGCCAGACTACCGGAATGAACGAGTTCACGACGAGGGTCAGCCAGGGAATGCCCCAGTGTCCAAAGTCTCGCCCGCCCGCCGCGTCGAACGCATACAGGTTGACAATACCTTGCGGCAACTGATCGAGCCAAGGAATGAAGGCGTGGAAGCCCCCCAAGAAGAGGGTTGAACCGATGGCGCTAACCACGATCATGTTGGCGTACTCTCCCAGGAAGAACGTCGCGAACTTCATGGACGTGTATTCCGTGTGATAGCCGGCGACAAGCTCAGTCTCGGCTTCCGGCAAGTCAAACGGTGCCCGGTTGGTCTCGGCCAGCATCGAGACCAGATAAATCAGGGCAGCGATGAAGCCGAGCGGGAAGAACTTGAAGACGTTCCAGGCAGGGAGGGCAATGCCGTAGTGCGTCAGCAGCGGGGAAATCTGGTAGTATCCTTGCTGCTTGACAATCTCCTGCAAGCTGAGGCTGCCCGAGAGCAGCACGACGGAGATTATCGCAAGGCCCATGCCAAGCTCGTAGGAAATCATCTGCGCCGACGACCGCAGGCCACCGAGCAGCGAGTATTTGTTGTTGGACGACCAGCCTGCGAGAACGACACCGTAGACGGCAAGCGACGACCAGGCCAGCATGTATAGGACGCCGACGTTGACGTTCGGCGCGGCAGCGCCCCAGGTGTAGCTCGGCCCCCAGGGCACGACGGCGGCCGTGACGAGCGATGGGATCAGGAAGATGATCGGCGCCAGGATGAACAGGACCTTGTCAACGTTGGTCGGGTTCATATCCTCTTTGAAGAGCAGCTTCAGACCATCGGCGATGGTCTGCAAAAGCCCGAAGGGCCCGACGCGGTTAGGACCCTGACGCTGCTGCATCCAGCCCAGCAGACGCCGCTCCCACCAGACGAGCGGCGGAACGACGAGCAGGATGGCGAAGACGCCGATTAAGACGCGCACGACGGTGCGGATCAGGTCAATCCACCAGAGCTGGGGCGGAAGTGCCCCCGTACTGGTGTGGATCGGGTCCACGTTGAAGAAGTAGTGAAAGAAGGTTGCCAGATCCATAGTGTTTTTAGGAAGCGGTCACGCGGGTGATCTCGCGGCGGATGTCGCGCGGCGAGAAGTAAGGGACGGGCTTGCCCAGGCGGGCCATCAGCTCCGAAACGATCTGCCAGTCGGCTTTGCTCTGGCCGCGCGGCTCGACGGCTTTCTTGAAGCGCTGGACACGGCCCTCGATGTTGGTAAACGAGCCGTCCTTCTCGATAAAGGAGCAAGCTGGCAGGAACACGCTCGCGAGCTTCGCCGTTTCAGTCATGAACATGTCCTGCACGATGAGGTACGGGACCTTCTCCAAGGCCAGACGAGCAAGGGCCTGATCGGGGAACGATGCGATGGGGTCGCTGCCCAAGATGTAGAGCGTCTTGATCTTGCCACTGATGCAGCCTTCCAGAATGCCGCGTGTGTCAAGGCCCGGCACCGCCGGGATGGGGCCGCCCCAGAGCGCCTCGAACTTAGGCGTCGCGCCATTGCCGACGCTGGACATGGCAGGGAGGCGGTCCGGCAATATGCCCATTTGGATCGCACCCCACGAGTTGTTGTCGGGCAGCAGCACGTTTAGCTTTGCACCGGACGCGGCGCAGGCGACGCGCAGGAACTCGATGTCGGCGGCGGGCGTCGTGTACCAGGCCAGGACGATCGTCCCCGGCCCCGCCGCGACTGCCTCGGCAACGGCCGCTGAGCGCGCATCGTCGTTGCGGAAGTATTCTGCGCCGTGCTTCGAGATGGCCTTGTAGATACGCAGCCACAAGACGGGTAGGTCGTCGTCTATCTCAGTACCGATGGCGACGATCCGTTTGGCCTCGCCGACCTCGGCGATGGAGGTCTGCATCGGGATGATCGGGAACGAGATCATGCGGTGGTCCAGGTTGTTCGTACCCAGGGCCGTGCGGAACATCCGCTGGAACAGGTACAAGTCCTCGTTGGAGGCCCGCGTCGAGCCGATGCCCGCCACGCTGTCCGGATCAGCCGCCGCCGCGTCCTTGAGCGCCTTCGCCGCCGCACTCAGGGCGTCGTCCCAGGTCACCTTGCGGAGCTGAGAGGCATAGCGCTGCAAAGGGTCCTTGATGCGGTCGCTGCTGTTGACCCAGTACTGCTCGAACTTGCCGCGGTCGCAAGTCCATTCCTCGTTGACATCCTCGTTCAGCCGGGCGTTGACCCGCATCAGCTCGCCGTTGCGCGACTGCGCGACGATGTTGCAGCCGACGCTGCACATGGAGCAGATCGAGTCCTGCGACTGGAATTCCCAGGGGCGGGCCGCGAAGCGGTAGGTGCGCGAGGTCAGGGCGCCGACCGGGCAAAGCTCGATGGTGTTGCCGCTGAATTTGGACTTGAAGCCATCCGGCGAGAAGGGCGAGATGATGGAAGCATTGCCCCGGTTCTCGATCGCCAGCTCGCCGTCGCCCGAGATTTCCTCGGTGAACCGGGTGCAGCGCGCACACTGGATGCAGCGCTCGCGGTCCAAAACGACATACTCGGAGATCGGCACGGCTTTGGGGAAGTGGCGCTTCTCATCAATGAACCGCGTCACGCCCGGCCCGTATTGGTAGGTCATGTTCTGCAACGGGCACTCGCCGCCCCGGTCACAGACTGGACAGTCGAGTGGGTGGTTGATCAGCAGGAACTCCAGGATGGCGTTCTGCGCCTGCTTCGCTTCCGGCGAAACCGTGTCAACGGCCATGCCTTCGGCCACCGGCGTCGTGCAGGCGGTCTGGAGGCCGGGCACCTTGGCGATGCTGACCAGGCACATGCGGCACGCGCCGACCGGCTTCAGGCGTGGGTGGTGGCAGAAGTAGGGGACGTCGGCCCCCGCCTGGAAGGCCGCTGTGATAACAAGCGTTCCCTTGGGAACGGAGACGGGCTTACCGTCAACGGTAAGATTGACCATATCCACGGGGGGCTGTGCTTTCGTCGTCCCTTGTGCCGATGCGATTGTCACTGTCGGTGTTTCCGCCATGCGTGTTTCTCTTGATCCTAAATCTATATCTGTGCTGTCATAGGCGACTTAGTTGTAAAAGTCGCCGCGGGGTCCTACGCGGATGATCGTCACTACTTTGGCCTCATCGTCTACGATGTAAGCGACGCGATACTCTCCGACGCGGATGCGCCAAACGCCTTCTTCAGATTTTATCTTGATGCACCGCCGCAGATCTGTTTCTGCGGACGACGTGATGACAATACTATGCATCAATTTCGCCGGCGGCCCGCATCTCTTCGACTACGTCGGAGAAGGGCCTGACAGGCTCATTTTTGCTTTCGCGGGCAATCCGAGCGAGGTGCAAATCTTCCATGATGTCTTGGTAAGCTTCTTACTACTGCCTCACTCATGTCCCGCCGCCATAAGCTGCCGGCTCGTCACTTCGACTTCCTGCCGGCCGTCGCGGTCCACCCAGACGCCGCAAGGGCCGCCGTCTTCGACGCCCTCAATCGTGAATGCCGTACCGTCCATCCGCAGGACGGGCTGATCGTACTCGGAGACGCGCTCGGCGCGTTCTTCGATGTAGTGGCCGACGAGCGAGCGCCGGAAGCGATCTTTGCTCGTGTTCGGGAAGGAGCCGTGGACGAGTGAGCCGGTGAAGAACAAGACATCCCCGGCTTCCATCACAACGGGGACGGCCTCGACGCCGTCGGGCAGAGGCACGGTGACGTCGGTGAAGCTCGCCGACGTGTCCGCCTTGGCGGTACATAAGATCGGCCACTCGTGGCTGCCGGGGACAACCCGCATGCAGCCGTTATCTTCGTCGCAAGCGTCCAAAGCGAGCCAGGCCGCGATGCATGTCCCTGGCTGCGCTTTGAGGTAGAAGTTGTCCTGATGCAGCGCCTGCCCGCGCGCCCCAGGAGGCTTGAAGTAAAGCATGGTCTGCACGGCCAAAGGCTCCGTGCCGAGGAAGGCGCTCAGGCATTCCCGCAGGCGGCCGTCCAACAACCAGCGCAGGCTGTTCTCGTCCCAACGATGCATGTGAATCATGCGCGGGAACTTCTTCAGCGGGTCAGTGGACACTGCCGTCTCGGCCACCATGTCATCGGGCTTGGCCCCTTCGGCGCGTAGAGCCATGAAGTGGTCGCGGTAGAACGCGACCTCTTCAAGGGAGAACAGCTCCTTGATGACAGCATAGCCATTCTTCTCGATGAATGCCTTGTCCGATGCGGTGACCATGCTTTGCCTCTTAGACAGCAGCCATTTGCAGTGGCGCGAAGACCCTCTGCGGGCGGTCGGTCTTCGGGATGAGCGCTTCGTACTCGTCCCGGTAGTAGTAAATAGCGCCCTTGCCGAACCGCGTCTCAGCGAGCGGCATGGCGGCGGCATCACCCAGGGCGCAGAAGGAGCGTCCGAAGATGTTGTTGCAGACGTCCAGGATGAGATCAATGTCTCCCGGCCGGCCACCGCCGGCCATGATGCGGTCGTGGATCTTGACCAGCCAGGTCGTCCCCTCACGGCAGGGCGTACACTTGCCACAAGACTCGTGCGCGTAGAAGTGCGCCAGCCGCGTCATCAGGGCCGGCACGCTCACCGTGTCGTCGAACACCATCAGGGCGCCCGATCCGAGCATGGAGCCGACCTTGCCCAGAGAGCCGTAGTCGTAGGCCGTGTCAATGAAGTTCGCCGGCAGGAGCGGTGTTGACGAGCCGCCCGGGATGATGAACTTCAAAGGCCGGTCGTCCTTCATGCCGCCCGCGAGGTCGTAGACCAGCTCACGGATCGGTGTTCCCAGGACGATCTCATAGTTGCCGGGCCGCTTGACGTGGCCACTGATGGTCACCAGCTTGGTGCCCTTGCTGGCGCCACCGCAGATGGGGCCAGGTCCGACCGTGCCGGGTCCGATCTTGGCGTACTCGGCCGCGCCCATCTGCATGATGGGGACGATGGCGGCGATGCTCTCGACGTTGTTGATCAATGTCGGGCAGTCCCACGCGCCGCGAATCTGGCGCAGGGGGGCCGCCGGGGGCTTATGCCGAGGCATGCCGCGCTCGCCCATCAAGGACGAAAGCAGAGCCGACTCTTCGCCGCACTCGTAGGAGCCGGCGCCCATATGAACGAAAATGTCCAGGTCGTAACCACTGCCGAGAATGTTCTTGCCGAGCAATCCCTTGTCGTAGGCCTGCGCGATGGCCTTCTCGATCTGCCGGGCCGGGTGGACATACTCGCCCCGGATGTAGATATAGCAGGTCTTGGACCGGATGGCCCAGGCCGAAATGATGCAGCCTTCGATGAGGACGTGCGGCACCTTCGTCATCAATTCGCGATCTTTGGCCGTGCCCGGCTCGCCCTCGTCGGCGTTGATGACGAGGTAGTGCGGCTGGTCCCAGTTCTTCGGGACGGCGTTCCACTTGAAGCCCGTGCCGACGCCCGCGCCGCCGCGCCCGCGCAGGCCCGAGTCGGTCACCTCTTTGATGATCGCTTCGTGGTCCATCGTCAGACACTTGCGGGCCACATCGTAGCCGCCGTGCTTCATGTAGGTGTCAATGTCATCAATGCCGGGAACGTGCCGGTCCTTGAACAACAGTTGGATCTGTTCGGTCGCCATGGGGAGAAACCTTCTCTAAGCCTTTGTAACAGGCGTGTCCGCTTACTTGCGGGCGAGTTCGTCAATGATGCGGTCTGCGATCTCCGGTGTCAGGTCTTCGTAGTAGGTGTCGCCGACCATCATGCAGGGGGCGTTCGCGCAGGCCCCCAGGCACTCCGCGCCGTTCAAGGTGAACTTGCGATCGGGGGTCGTCTCGCCCTTGTCAATGCCCAGCTTCTCGCCGATGTGGTCAATGAGCTGATCGGCCCCGAGGAACATGCAGACGATGTTGTGGCAGACTTCCAAATGGTACTTGCCGATGGGCGCCTTGTTATACATGGTGTAGAAGGTCGCTACACCCTCCACATCGGCAGGCGGCAGTCCAAGGTAGCCCGCGACTTCCTTCATGGCCTCGCGTGGCAGCCAGCCGTCGTTTTCCTCCTGGGCGAGCCACAGGGCGGGCAGCAGGGCGGCCTTCTTGGTCGGATACTTCGTCAGGATGACGTCAAGCTTTTTCTTCGCTTCTTCAGTGAACATAGTTTCTCGCAGCCTAACGGTCTATGTCGCCCAGGACGATGTCAATGGAGCCGATGATGGCGACCACGTCGGCGATCATGCGGCCTTCAGCCATCTTGGGCAGAGCTTGCAGGTTGTTGAACGAAGGCCCCTTGATCTTGACGCGGGCCGGCTTGTTGGAGCCGTCGCTGTAGATGTAGTAGCCCTTCTCGCCACGCGCACTCTCGACGGCGGCATATGCCTCACCGATCGGCGGGTGGTAGCCCTCGGTGAAAAGCTTGAAGTGGTGGATGAGCGACTCCATGGACGTGTCAAGCTCTGCGCGCGGCGGTGGGGCGATCTTGCGGTCGCTGGTCATCACCGGGCCACCAGGCACGTTCTTCAGTGCCTGGACCAGGATGCGCTGGCTCTGCTTCATTTCCTCCATGCGGCATAGGAAGCGGTCGTACACATCACCAGTCTTGCCGGTGGGCACGTCGAACTCCATCTCATCATAGCCGGTGTAGGGGTTCGCCTTGCGGACATCCCAGGCGACGCCCGAGCCGCGCAGGGTCGGACCGCTTAGGCCCCAGGCTACGGCGTCTTCGGCAGAGATGATGCCGATGCCGGAAAGGCGCTCGATGAAGATCGGGTTCTTGGCGATCAGGCGGTTGTATTCGTCCAGCCGGCGCGGGAAGTCGGCGACGAAGCGGTTGACCTTGTGGAACCAGCCTTCGGGCATGTCGCCGCGGATGCCGCCAGGGCAGATCCAGGACGTCATCATGCGGACGCCCGACATCATTTCTTTCATGTCCAAGATCTGGTCGCGCTCGCGCCAGGTGTAGAAGAACAGCGTCATGGCCCCGATGTCCAGGGCGTGCGTCCCGAGCCAGAGCAGGTGTGAGGCGATGCGCTCCAGCTCGTTCAGAATGAGGCGCAGGCGCTGGGCACGCGGCGGGATTTCGCAGTCAATCAGCTTCTCGACGGCCATGGAGTAAGCAAGGTTGTTCATCAGGTTGGAAAGATAGTCTTCCCGATCCGTGATAGTCAGCGCCTTGTAGTAAGTCATGTTCTCCATGGTCTTTTCCAGACCCGTGTGGAGATAGCCGATGTGCGGCGTCGCCTTCATGACGTTCTCGCCGTCCAGCTCGACCACGAGGCGCAGGACGCCGTGCGTGGACGGGTGCTGCGGCCCCATGTTGACGATCATCAGGTCGCCGTCGTCGGTCTTGACCCGCTCAGTGTCAATGCCTGCCCCCAGCCGCTGGACGGTCGGGGCAGGCGCCACTGGTGCTGTTGTGAGTTCGCGCTCGATAGTTGCCATTAAAACGACTCGTTTCTAACTAGTTCTGGCTTACTGGCCCCGGACATTGTGAGAAAACTCGATCTCTTCGCCGCCCAGCGGGAAGTCCTTACGCAGCGGATGGCCGACCCAGTCGTCGGGCATCAGAATCCGGCGCAGATCCGAGTGGTTATTGAAGCTGATGCCGAACATATCGTACACTTCGCGCTCGTTCCAATTGGCGTTCGGCCAGACGCCCTCCACAGTGTCAATGGTCGCATCGTCCTCGGACACCTGCGCTTTGAGCCGGAGGCGCTGGAACGTGCCCATAGAGTAGAGGTTGTAGATGACTTCGAACCGGATCTCGTCCTCATCGTCCTCGTCTATCAAGTCCAAGCGGTCGAAGCAGGTGAGATCGGACAGATAATTATAGTTCGTTTCCTCAGAATCGCGCAGCATCCGGCAGATGCCGACGACGTTCTTTTTGCTGATGAGGATGGTCTTCTCGCCCCGGAACAGGCGGGTCAGCACCACAGAACCAGGGAATTGCTCCTGGATGAGCCGCAGCTCCACGCAGTCGTCGGGGTTCAAGTCCACCCAATCGTCAGGCCGCTTGGTGGAGATCTCGCGGAGCTGCAAGTCGGTCGGCGTCAGGCCGAGGCGCACGTCATAGTCCATAAAACGTTCTTCCTAACGGCTGTCGCTGAAGTGTTCGCGATCAATCTTCAGTTGGAGCTGGTTGATCGCGTAGATCAGGGCATCCGGGTTCGGCGGGCAGCCCGGAACGTAGACGTCCACAGGGACGATCTGATCCACGCCCTGCAAGATAGCGTAGTTGTTAAAGACGCCGCCACAGGAAGCGCAGTCGCCCATGGATATGACCCACTTCGGCTCCGGCATCTGGTCGTAGATCTGCCGCAGGACGGGCGCCATCTTCTTGGAGACGCGGCCTGCGACGATCATCAGGTCGGCCTGCCGGGGCGAGGCGCGGAAGGCCTCGCTGCCGAAACGGGCGAGGTCGTAGCGAGAGTTCGTGCTGCCCATCATCTCGATGGCGCAGCAGGCCAGGCCGAAGGTCGCGGGCCAGACGGAGTTCCGCCGCGCCCAGTTGACGACCTTGTTCAGCGGAACGGTGAGGACTCCGAGGTTCTGTTCTACTCCCATTCAAACGCGCCTTTCTGCCAAACATAAATGTAGCCGACGAAGAGGATGATGATAAAAACAACCATCTCCATTAAGCTAAACACTTGAAGCGCGTGGTTGTTCCAGCGCGTGAACGTGACCGCCCAAGGATAAAGGAAAACGGTCTCGATATCGAACACGATGAACAGCATCGCGATGAGGTAGAACTTAACGGGGAACCGTTCACGTGCCGACCCGACCGGCGTCACGCCGCACTCATAGGGGGCAAGCTTGGCGGCGGACGGCTTCTTGGGTCCGAGTATCCAGGACAGCCCGACGAGAACGGAAGCCAGCCCGACAGCGACGATCAAGATAATCATCAGTGGGATGTAGTCGCCGATCTGCGGCGTCGGAGGCGGTGCGACAGGAAGCATAACGTTCCTCTCTAAGAACGGAAACCGAGCAGCGGCATCAGGGTGCAATTTCCCCTGTGCGCTTATTGTGAATTATGTCACAAGCGCGTATGTTTGTCAATGGGGGCCGGGAAGAAAAGCAGGGAGGCACAGCCTGCCTATTCCCTGTCCTCTGCCCCATATGGGAGCAAACTGGCCCGCTAGGGCAGGCCCAGCTCCTTCCGCACGATAGACATTGCTGGGGAAGGCGACTGCCAGAGCCAATCCACCCGCAGCCAGAAACCCTCCAGGGCTGAACTGCGATAAATGCCTTGTGCATCCGCTGGGATAAAACGATAGGCGCCTGCATCGTCGAGCAGGAAAAAGTTCGCTTCCCGCATTACGGGGTCGATCAGCCAGTATTCGCGCACGCCGCCCCCTTGATACTCGGCGAACTTCCTCACACGATCTCGTTCGACGCTGTCAGGGCTAACGATCTCGACAACAAGGTCGGCGGGGCCATCAAGGAAGTTCTGCCTCACTTGCGGGAGGTTCCCGTTGGCGATGAACAAGATATCGGGTTCGCGCCCACGCGGCGTGGTGATGAGCTTCATCTGGAAGTTCTCATAGCGCACCTTTCCAAGCTGATGCACTTCCACGAATTCAGCGATGACGCGCAGCAGAAAACCGCTGACCTCCTGGTGCAGATCGGAGACAGGACTCGTAAGCTCAACCTCGCCGTCAACCCACTCTGCGTGTACGCCGTCATAGCGCTCCAAGAACTCCTCATAAGTGATCTTCGGCGGCACGTCTAAAGAGATAGGACGTATCGCGGTTGCTGTCTGTGACATGAAAGCCTCCTACTGGACAACTGGCGGCTCAGGTTCGTCGTAGGCATCACCCAGAGACACGAACTCAGGCTGTAGAAAGTACCAATGCTAGCCCTTATTATCCAGCATCCGCATCAGGAAATCAGTGAGTCAATGTTCATGGTCCTATCACTGATTTCTTATTCCGGGTCGTAGTTCAGGACCGGCGATAGCCAGCGCTCCGCCGTCGTCAGGTCCATGCCCTTGCGCGCGGCATAGTCTTCCACTTGGTCCTTCTCGATCTTGCCGACCGCGAAGTACTTGGCCTGCGGGTGCGAGAGATAGAAACCCGAAACAGCGGCGGCGGGCATCATCGCCATGCTCTCGGTCAGCTCGATGCCGGCCGTCTTCTCGGCCCGGAGCAGATCAAAAAGCGTCAGCTTCTCGGTGTGGTCCGGGCAGGCCGGGTAGCCCGGAGCGGGCCGGATGCCTCGGTAGCGCTCTTTGATCAGGTCTTCGGCCGAGAGGTTCTCGTCCTGCCCATAGCCGCAGGCTTCGCGCGCCTTCTTGTGCAGGTACTCGGCGAAGGCTTCGGCCAGGCGATCGGCAAGGGCGCTGACCATGATGGCGTTGTAGTCGTCGAGGTCATCCCTGAACTTGCGGGAAAGCTCTTCCACACCGAGGCCCGTCGTGACAGCGAAGGCGCCGAAGTAGTCCGGCAGGTTGGTCTCTTTGGGCGCGATATAGTCCGCCAGAGCCTTGTTGGCGTTGTCCCCGGACTTCTCGCCCTGCTGACGCAGCGTGTGGAAGCGGGAGAGGACAGTCTCGCG
>JANOOM010000057.1:0-8481 GCA_031421335.1 Armatimonadota bacterium | reverse complement strand
GTCCGGGACAAACAGGTTCGAGACCGGGTGGACGATGAGGTCAAAGGCGGACCCGCCGAACGCGCTCAGGTCGGCCATGTCTCCCTGTACCGTCGTCAGCGGCAGGCCCTCGCGGTCCGCGACGAGCCGGTCCTGCCTCAGTTGGTTCGGGGAGTTGTCGAACACGGTGACGTTCGCGCCCGCCGCCGCCAGGAGCGGCCCCTGCTGCCCGCCGCCGGAGGCGAGGCAGAGGACATCGGCGCCCTCGAGGCGTGGAAACCAGTCTTTCGGGACTGGCCTCTGCTCCGTCAAGTAGAGTTCCCATTCCCCCTGCCGCGCGGCGGCGATCTTCGCGGGATCATAGGCGACGGTCCACTGATTCCCCTGTTCGCCCAGCTTGTCCCAAGCGACCCGGTTGTGTCCGAGGATGTCTCTCATAGGGCCTCTCCTTGCGTGGGTAGCGGGCGTCCCAGTCCAGTGGGTGTGTGGCAGTCGTGAAACGTGCTGTAATGGAAGCGGCGACTTAACTGAATGGACAGCGGCAAACCCCGATGCGAAGAACACCCAGAAGCAGCCCAGAAAGCCAAACCGCTCCTGCCGAGTACAAGACCAGGACGCGGGGCCACATCATCTCGGACCTCAGCGTCAACCTTGTGGAGCGGTTCATTTTGTGCCAAGGTCACGCGGCACAAAGAGTAGACAAAGACTACGGCTATGACTTACAGATGTTCACTTTTGACGCTGGTGCCTTCGAGAATGGGTACGTTTATCTACAACTTAAGGCCACTGATGAACTCAGGGTGCTGGAAGACGAGGAAACGATCTCCTTCACACTCGACCGTGCCGACATTAACCTGTGGAAGCGTGAGCTAATGCCGGTTTTCCTCGTGGTCTGCGACGCGCAGCGGGAAATCGCTTGCTGGCTATACATGCAGGCTTATTTGAAGCACACTCGGGCGGTCGCACTGCCGCCAGGACAAGCGACGCTCACGGTCCGGCTACCGAAGGCGAACATCCTCGATGGAGCCGCCATCGAGCGGTTCCGACAGTTTAACTGAGCACTAGCGGCCTGAAGACCGCGGCGTCCTACAGCACGAAGTGGAACAAGTAAAACAAGCGCGGGTGGGGCCTGCCGTGCAGCAGTGGGAACTCTAATCCGATGCCGTTGCTCTCGTCGAGCCGGACCGAGGGCGCGACCGAGATCCCGTGCAGCGTGAGCTGGCCGTCGAGCGAGAGCCGGTCGTTCGGGCCGAAGGTGATCGCCTGATAAGCCAGCGCGGGGCTGGCGCCCTCCTGTCCGCCGACCAGAAGGCCGAACTTGATTGTCGGGGCGTGCAGTGAGGACGGCGGGACGTAGGGGGCGGGGTCCATGCCAAAGCGCGACCGCAGGAATTTGATCCCGACAGCCTCGATCTGAGGCTGCGCGAAGACCGCGCCGTAGTGTCCTGTCGGGGTCCAGACGATGCGCGCGCCGCCCAGGGCCTCCGCCAAATGGTGCGCCTGCTTGGGCGAGATGAAGACGTCGAAGCGGCCGTTGAACAGCAGGGCGTTCTTCGGGTCGAAGCCGCGCAGCCAGTTCGCTGGCTCGACCGGCGCCATGTCCCGCTTGAGCGACTCGAAAGTGACGCCGTGGTACAGCAAAGACGGGTGCAAGCCGGACGTGATGAAGCTGTCGAAGATGACGTCCGAAACGTCCGTCCCACCGACGATGGTGACCAGGACGCGCGCCCGCCGGTCCACGCCCGCGATCAGGGGGGCCAGGACGCCGCCGAGGCTGATCCCCGAGACGCCCATGCGGGCCGGGTCAATGTCCGGGCGCTTTTCCAGCCAGTCGAAGGCGCGGCGGGCATCCAGGACTCCCTGCCGCAAGGCGCCGACCATCTGGTGGACGTCGCCCGAAAGCAGCTCAACGTCCTCGACTCGGGGGAGTGGGCGCCGGTTGTAGCTGTAGGGCTGGATGATGAGGAACGCGGCGATGCCGGCCTTCGCCAGACTTGCCGATTGTTCGAACTCGGTCGCGAGTGTCGTCGGCAGCCACTCGTGTTCCACCAGGATGACCGGGTGCGGGCCGGGCGTGTCGGGCAGGAACAGGAAGCCGGTGACGGTGTTGTTGACCGCATAAGGCGTGACCACGGGGCTTGGGAACGTGACGCGCACGGCGTGGAAGCCGGTCCCGGTCGCATACGGCGTGGCGAACGGCTCTTGCGTGACGGCGAACGGCGCGCGGGCGTCGTAGTCGTAATAGTGTGGGTCAACGGTGACCGGCTCCGGGGCGGCGTTTGCCGCCCCCATGAGGAACGGCAGGGCAAAAAGCAGCGCGACCACTCGGGCAAAACGCGCGGCGCGGCGCGGCGAAGAGACGTCTATCGGGGGTTCCTCGGGAAATAAGATTGCCCCTAGTATACCCGCCGCCCGCCGCGTTTCGGGCCGGCACTTGGGCTTGACAGCCGCCCACCGGGCATGCTATACTACCCGATCATCTTTCCGAAAAAAAAGTAACAGGAAAAGCAACAGAAACAGCAGGGAGCGTGAAAATATCATGGCAAAAGTTTGTGACATCAGCGGGCGCCACGCCCAGGCCGGGCGCTGGACCCGCCACCCCCACTCCGGCTCGTGGGCGCACCGCGCCCCGCAGAAGCCCCGCCGGTTCCAGGTGAACCTCCAGAACGTGACCATCCAGACGCCCAAGGGGAAGATCAGGATCAAGGTCGCCGCCCGAATGTTGACCTCGAAGAACTTCCAGGCCATCATCGCCGGCCAGCGGCAGCTCCCGGCGCACCTGCTGAAGTAGGGCGGGTGAGCGGGAGACATAAAAGAGGAAGGGGGCGCGGGATTTTTCTCCCGCGCCCGCTCTTTGTCCCCTTGTTATCGTTCCGGCGCGGCAAGGGCACGTTGGAGGCAGGCCTGAACAGATTGCCAGTCATGTTCCGAGAGCCTGCCTATCAGCCGGAGGCCGGCTGGCAGTTCCATGTTGAAATAGGACCGGAAGGCAGTAGGCTGACGTAGCCCAGCGGCCGCCCAGTCTTGCAAGAGGTAGTCCAGTGGTGTGATTGCAGCAGCAAGGTTCGTTGTCAGGAGCGCGACGATCACATCCGGACGATACTGATGGTACAGGCCGCTTGAAACGATGATGCCCGGACGGCGTTTCGCACCCTTGGCGCCGAGAAAATTCGACGTGATAACATCGCCTGAGTTAAGCATCTTCTGCCTCTGCGAGAACGGCCTCTATGTATTGACGGCCGGAATGACTCCACTCACGCATGTCTTCTTCGCTCCACTCGGTGCTTTCATCTACGAGGAAAGCCGGTAGATCTGCGAGAATCATCTTTGCCAGTGTTATCTGCTCGACGGGGGTAAGAGGCTTCACGAGCTGTTCGTAGATCTGTGGCACGGCGTGGGGCAGTTCGGCGATCATGAAAGTATCCTCCTGTTGGGGTCATTATACCCCGCCCTTCAATGCGAAAGTGCTATCGCGCGGCGATTGCCGCCGGTGCCGCCTGACCTTGCGCCAGACGCAATCGCCGCTGGAACTCCTGCACATCTAATCGCCCAGTGACGCGCAGCGGCTTGATCTCCCGCCCGGACGGGTCCAGGATGACGATGGTGGGCAGGCTGCCAAAGCCGTACTGCTTTTCCAGGGCGACATTGGCCGGGCTGTTGAAGTCAGTCAAATCGGCCCGCAGGGTCACGAAGCTTTGCGCGAGGGTAGGGGCGATGGTCGGATTGTCGAATACGTCGTGCTCGATCTCCTTGCAGTTGACGCACCAGGCCGCCGTGAAGTCAATGATGATCGGCTTGCCCCCGCCCGCCGCCGCCGTGACCGCCGCCGGGCTATAGGCGCCCCACGCTGGGGGCGCGGGCGGGGCGGCCGAGGCAAGCCTCGACCGGGCCAGGAAGCGCGTGAACCCAGCGGCATCGGTGATTGTCCCGGCGTACTTGTCAACGACCGCGCCGGTTTGCGGGTTCACTACGCCGTAGAGGGGTAGGGCCACATCGCCGAACTTGGCGAGCTGAAGCTGTTGGTTCGCTGCGTCGCCGGGGCGGTCCGTGTAGAGCTGAACGCGGACATATTGAGACAGTTCCTGCGTGACATCGCCGCGCGGGAAGACGTTCTTCTCGTTCCAGCGGCAGTTTGTGCAGGTGACGCCGGTGAAGTCCACGAACAGCGGCTTGCCCTGCGCTTTCGCCTGTGCCAGTGCCGCATTGTAGTCAGTCAGCCAGGGCAGACCTTCCTCGGTGCTGCCCACTCCCCCGTAGCCTGCCGGCGGCAGGAACGCACTCAGCAAAGCCACCTGGCGTCCCGCAAGCCCCCAGAAGCAGTACAAAGCCAGCCCGAGAAACAGCGCGGCGAAGGCGGCGCGCGGGGCCGGCACGCGCGCTCCCGGCTTCTCGGTCTCGGCGACGATGCCGAAACGCAGTGTTCCCCACAGATACAGCCCGGCGCAGACGAAGATGACGGCCCAAGCCGCCAGCAGGACCGGCTGAGTCAGCAGCCGCCAGTTCCAGACCTGATCGGCGTTGGATAGAAACTTCAAGGCGGCGGCGATCTCGACGAACCCCAAGACAGCCTTGACGCGGGCCAGCCAGACGCCGCCTTTGGGGATGCGCGAGATCCACTGCGGGAAGGCAGCGAAGACCAGAAACGGCGACACGAAGGCCAGTGCGAAAATGAGCGTGCCGAGGAGGGGCCGGAACCGCTCGCCCTGAGCGGCGGCCACGAGCAGGGTCCCAACGAACGGGGCGGTGCAGGTAAACGAGGCCAGCACGAACGTCACGCCCAGCAGCACCAAGCCCAATGTCCCGCCGTGCCGCTTGCCCGCCGCCTGTAAAGCGGTGAGATTCGCAGGCAGCGTGAGCTGGATGGTCTCGAAGAACGATAGGGCAAAGACGACGAAGACGACAAAGATGCCGAGATTGACGTAAGGGTTTGAAGCGACTTTGTTGATGCCGGTCGCCCCCACCGTCGCCGTCACGATGCCGCCTAGGGCGACGTAGAGTGCGACGATGCCGAGCGCATAGCCGCCCGAGAGCCGCACCAATTTGCCCTTGTTGCCGTCGGCCTGCTTGACGAAGTTGGTCAGCGTGATGGGGATGAGTGGAAACACGCAGGGCGTGATGAGCGCGAGCAGGCCTGCACCGAGGGCGGCAAGCAGGAAGAGCGCGAGGCCGCCCGGCGCAGAAGAAGGGCGGATGGGGGAAGGGTGGGGGGACCCCGCCCCTACAGAAGCTAGCGCCGCCACCGTGGGCGCGTCGTATTCGGGCCGGGCCGCGCCCGCTGCCACTGTCAGCGCGACCGGCAGGGCCACGTCCGTCGGCGGCAGGCAGACGTGATCGTTGCAGGTCTGGTAGTGCAGCGTGATCGTCTTCCCGACTGCTCCCATGAGGCGGAACTGCCGCCGGAACGTCGCCGCCCCTTCATGGTAGGCGACCTCAGTCTGGAAGTTCGGGTCGAACTTCCGGATGGGCGCGTCCTCGGTCGTCGGTCCGACCGCAGTCCCGCCCGGCAGAGCCGTGATCTCCGTCGCGGCAGGCCCGGTCGCGGCGGGGACGACCGAGTAGACGTGCCAGCCCGCGTCCACCTGCGCTTTAATCGTCACGGTCACGACCTCGCCGGCGTGCGCCGGGGACGGGCTGACGGACGCCGTGAAGTGCGTGGGCAGCGGCGTCCCCGCCCAGGAAGTGGTGGTCGTCAGCAGCAGCAAAAAGGACAGCAGGGCACGGAAGCATGTTCTCACTTGATCGTTACCGCCGTGTGTACCTGGGCGGAGGCCGGCGGGTAGCAGGATTTGGCGTCACAGCCCTGGAAGGACAGCGCGCCGGAGAGCGTGGCCTTGCCGGGCTTGGCGGTCTTCGCCACGGTGAAGGGGACGGCGATGACGGCTCTGCCGGTATAGACAAGCAGCGGCTTGGCGGCGTAAGACAGCTTCATCGGGTGCGGGCTGGGGTACACGGGCGTGCCATAAGTGATGCCGGGCGTTTTCTGGCCCGCGAACACCGTGGCGATGTAAGCCGGATCGTTTGGCACATGGGCGTTGATATGGTACTGCGGCCCGACAGTCACTGTCACCACCAGGACGCCCCGGCCGCCGGGCGCGACCGCGACGGGCTTGGCGGTCGCCGTCACCGTCGCCACTTTTGGGCCGCCGAACTGTGCGTGAGCCGCCTGGGCGGAGGCCACACTAGCGAGGCCGAGGAGCGCGAGTGTTTTGACAATGTTGTTCATGTTTCTAGTAACCGGAAAAGGGCGGCGTTAAGTTCCGCCGGTGATCTCTGAAACTTTCCGGCCGGGCGGGCGTAACAGGGGTGAACGTCCAGAGAAACGAGGAAACCGGAGCCATGACCATTGGAGATATACTGGCGGTGATCGCCGCCGTGCTGCTCGTCGGCGCGTCGTGGGCGGCGACGATTCTGATGATCGCGCTGGCCTTCCCCGCGCGGGTGGCGGCGGCACAGGCGAAGCTGACGGGGGCGCCGGGCGCGTGCGTGGGGCGCGGGCTGGTCGTCCTGGTCGTCAGCCTCCTGCTGGCGGCTGCCCTGTCCAAAGCCGCGGCGGGGCCGGCGCGGCTGCTGGCGCTGGTCGTCCTGGGCGGCCTGGGCGTCGTTGCCGCCCTGGGCAGTGCGGCCGTCGTGCGGCTGTTGGGGGGGCGCATTGATGCACTCGGCTCGCCGATGACGCCGTTCGGCAGCTTGACGCGGGCCTCGGCCCTTTATGTGGCGGCGGGCTTCCTGCCGGTCATCGGCTGGGGCATCGTCCTGCCCGCTGCCCTGTTGCTGTCTGTCGGAAGCGGCGTCGCCGTGCTGTTTAAGGCGCGGCCCGCACCGCGCCCCCGACCGCTGGACGCCCTGGAGACTGCGGCATGAACACCACACGCCGCCGTATCTTAGGGATAGGAGCCGTGTCACTCGCCGCCGGCCTTCTGTCGGGGTGCGAGAGCGTGGAGCAGAGGCTGACCAGGCAGCCCCTGCCCGCCGACGCCCTGCCGCCCGCTCTGCCGATGACCTCGCCCGCCCTGCGCTTGCTGAACCGGGCGGCCTATGGCCCCCGCCCCGGTGACCTCGCGCACGTCGCCCACCTCGGCATCCCCGCCTGGGTCGAGGAGCAGCTTTCTCCCGACACCTTGGCCGAGGGACCGGCTTTGACCTGGCGCTTGCGCGCCCTCGCCGACATCCTGGACCCCGACGCCGGCCTACTGTTCGACGAGGACGATAAGCGGCTGGTCGGTGCTTTGCGCCAGTCGGCCACCCTGCGCGCTGTTTACAGCCGCCGGCAACTCCAAGAGCGCATGGTGGAGTTCTGGACCAACCACTTCAACATCTACGCCTTCAAGGGTCAAGGGCCGCAGCTCAAGGTCCTGGACGACGGTGCGGCCATCCGCCCCCACGTCCTGGGCCGGTTCCGAGACCTTCTGGGCGCCTCGGCCCGCTCCGCTGCCATGCTCGGGTATTTGGATAACACGGCCAACCGTAAGGGCATCCCGAACGAGAACTACGCCCGCGAGCTGATGGAGCTGCACACCTTGGGCGTCCGGGGCGGCTACACGCAGCGGGACGTCAAAGAAGTCGCGCGCTGCTTGTCCGGCTGGACCGCCGAGAAGCACTGGCACCGGGGCCGCTTCCGGTTCGACGCCGACGCCCACGATGACGGCGTCAAGCACGTCCTGGGCGCGACATTGCCCGCCGGGGGCGGCGTGGCGGACGGCGAGCGGGTTCTGGACATCCTCGCCGCCCACCCGGCCACGGCGCGGCATCTGGCCCATAAAATCTGCCTGCATTTCCTGGGCGAAGCCCCAGCAGGCACCGTGGCCCGATTGGCCGACATCCACGCGGAGACAAAGGGCGATATCAAGGCCGTCCTGCGGTCCCTGCTCCTATCGCCCGACCTGCCGCACGCGCCGCCGATCTTGAAGCGTCCCTTCGACTATACCGTCAGCGCCCTGCGCGCCTTCAACATGGACACGGACGGCGGCGCGGGCGTCCAGAAACATCTGGAGACGATGGGACAGCCCCTGTTCGCCTGGCCGATGCCGGACGGCTTTCCCGAGGGGACGCGCGCCTGGACAGGGGCACTCATCCCGCGCTGGAACTTCGCGCTGGCCCTGGGCGGCGGGAATGTCGAGAACACGACTTTCGACACAGCGGCGCTGACGGCGGTGGGCCGCAAGGCGGGCCTGAGTCCGCAGGACACGCTGATGGAGATGGCCTTCGGCACACGCGCGGGCGACCCCGCCTTGGCCGGCCTGCGCGCACACGCGCCTGCCTATATGGACCCGAACGAATGGGCCGCCGTCGTTCTGATGGCGCCCGCGTTCCAGTGGCGGTGACCCACCCCGCCGCTACGCGGCGACCCTCCCGAAACGGGAGGGTGGGGTGAGAGGGTTGTTGAGAGGTTTGGTGGGATGAATGGGGGCGGGGCAGTTAACAAGGCTTCCGTCACTAGTGCTCAGTTAAGCTAATCCTGCTAATCGCTGAGATGCCGCGCTCACCCTGAAATAGCTGTTTTAG
>JANOOM010000056.1:0-5335 GCA_031421335.1 Armatimonadota bacterium | reverse complement strand
CGCACCGGCGTTCTACCGCACGTCCTTCGACGCGGCCCCGCCCGCCGAGATCGGCCCCCACCCCATCCTACGGGTGACGACGACGGGATTGTCGCGCGGGTTCGTCTGGCTCAACGGCCACAACCTGGGCCGCTACCCGGAGCGCATCCCCGTGGACGGCTTGTACCTGCCCGAATGCTGGCAGAAGAAGGGCCGCAACGAACTCGTGGTCTTCGATGAGGAGGGCCACAGCCCCGCTCAGGTGAAGATCCGGGTCGAGCAGGCGGCCAGCCGGGTCGTCGTACCGATGGCGGAGAAGTAGAAACAAGAAATAGAGACAAGAAATAGAGATGAGGAACATCCCCCTGGGGGCCAAGCAGAAACTGACGACCTACCGCAAGATCGCCATCGCGAGCTGGCGGCACCCG
The DNA here is from genome assembly GCA_031421335.1 of Armatimonadota bacterium. Classification (GTDB taxonomy): domain Bacteria; phylum Armatimonadota; class Armatimonadia; order Armatimonadales; family Capsulimonadaceae; genus JANXMY01. The sequence continues at coordinate 4,928 of JANOOM010000056.1, read as the reverse complement.
CGCGACCCCAGCACCTATAGCTGGATGGACCTGCCGGTCGAGGAGGCGAATGCGTTTCTGAAAGCCTACCCATCGGAAACGAAGCCCTCGCTGACGCACTTCGTGGGCAAGATCGTGGCGAACTGTCTGGAGGAACACCCCGATCTCAACCACCTGCTGCGCGCCCGGAACCTCTACCGGCGGTCGCAGACCGACATCTTCATCACGACCCTGCTCAACACCGACAAAGGCAAGGACCTGTCGGGATTCGTCCTGCGGGATGTACCCGCCTTGAGCCTCGCCGACGTGGCAGGGCAGTCGGAGGAAGCCGTGGGACGGCTGAAACGGGGGGAGGACTTCGAGACGGAGCGCATCAACGCCATCACGGCGACCTTGCCGATCTGGCTGCTGCGCGTGACCATGGCGCTGGAGGACTTCGCGCATTACACCCTCAACGTGTCCCTGCGCCGGTTCGGCCTGCCCGACGATCGCTTCGGGTCGGCCATCATCAGCAACTTCGGCGTGCTGGGGATAGACAATGCTCTCGTGCCACTGTCTCCCTACTGCCGCTGCCCGCTGATCGTCGGCATGGGCCGGCCCCGCCCCATGCCGGTCATCCGGGACGGGCAGGTGGCCGTGGCCGAGTGCGTCACGATCAGCTTCACGTTCGATCACCGCTATGCCGACGGGGTGCATGGCGGACTGATGATGCGCCGCTTCCAGAAGATCTTCCTGAAGCCCACCCGCTACCCGGCCGTCTTCGCGGCGGTTAAGAAGACAGACATTTCGCCACCCAAACGTCAATCATCTGGCGAGACAAACTGAGCGGCGGCGGCAGATCCGGCAGGGAGCCGACGTCGAACCAGGCCGCGCGTTCCAGTTCCTCATGGTCAATGACGATCGCGCCCCCGGCGTAGCGGGCAGTGAAGCCGACCATGAGCTGGTGCGGGAACGGCCAGGGCTGGCTGCCGGCATAAGCGAGGTCGGTGATCTCGAGGCCCACCTCTTCGCGCGTCTCGCGGCGGACACAGTCTTCCAGCGACTCGTTCGGCTCGACGAAGCCGGCCAGGATGCTATAGCGCGTCCCCCACCCCGGCTTCTGGGCCAGCAGCAGGCGTGGGCCGTCGTGGATGAGGATCAGCGTCGCGGGCGAGATGTGCGGATAGGAAACGTGGCCGCAGCCGGGGCAGAGCCGCCCCCAGTCCCCCGCCCGCGCCTCGGTCCGGTCGCCCGAGACGGGGCAGAAGACATTCGTGCGCCGCCAGTAGAGCATCTGGGACGCATAGCCGGCCAGGCCGTACTCGGCCTCGCTCACCTGCCCGAACAGTGCCGACAAGCTCGTCTCAGCCCAGCCATCGAAGACGCCGCTCGGGTCGGCCTCCGCCGCCAGGCACGGGACGCCGCCCAGTGTGCCCAGATACAGCGGCTCGCCCAGGCCCAACGCCGCCACGCTCTCGATGTCACCCAGGTGCAGCCGGGCCTGACCGCCCTCCGTCCGAGCCAGCAGTTCTTTGCCGAGGAACGGCAGCCAAAGGGCTGGGCCGGGTTCGGGCTGTGCGGGCGGATAAGCGCGGATGAACTCCGCCGTGTCTTCTTGACCCACTTCGTCTCTTTTCTAGTGCCTCGCAAAAGGAGGGAATTTGTGAACCGTAAAGGCTTCACGCTGATCGAGCTGCTCGTTGTCATCGCCATTATCGCGATCATCGCCGCGATCTTGTTCCCGGTCTTCGCGAGGGTGCGGGAGAACGCGCGGCGCGCGTCTTGTCAGTCCAACCTCACCCTCGAACCCCAAGAACGGCGTCACCGACTTCAATGTCAACCTGGCGACCTCAACCTGTGGACGACCGACAACAGCGGCCTCGCCTCGGCAGGCGACCGGGCCGCCGCCCTGAAGATACTGACGGCCTCGGCGCAGTATTACAGGCCGTGAGTAGGACGAGTGCGGCCGAGTGAATGAATTCACTCGGCTGCACTTGCCCCCGCTCTCCCGCCCCCGTTACTTGTTGCCCGAGGCCAGGCCCTTCTCGGTCAGGTAGACATAGCTCTGGCGCACCGCCTCCCACATGTCCGTGTCGCACCGGTCCAGCTCCACGATCAGCCATTGCAGGATGGCCGGGTCCGCCGCGCCCACCGTGCCGGCGATGTCCACCTTGCCCGCCCCGACCGCCGTCATGGCGCTGTCTTTCTCCAGGCTGCCATCCTTGATGTGCAGCAGGGGCAGGCGCGCGCTGTGCTGCGTGACCACGGTGGCCGGGGAGACGCCCGCGTAGGCGGCCCAGTAGATGTCCAGCTCGCTGAAGATGTCCGGGGCGCTCTCCAGAACGAAGTCGTAGACCAGTTCGCCGTCACACGTCTCGAACTCCCACCAGTGGTTGTGCATGCCGAAAGTCAGCCCCTCCGCCTTGACAAGTTCGCCGGCCGTCTGGAACCGCTCCGCGCTGCGTTTGCAGTCGTCCAAGGTCTTGAACTCGTCCGGCCCCAGGCCGGCGACTAGCCGCGTGTTGCCCAGGACTTTTTCGGTGTCGGCGATCTGGCGGATTGTCTCGGCCGTCGGCAGGCTGACGTGGCTGCTGCTGACTTGCAGCCCCAGGTCGCCGACGATGCCGGCGATCTCCTGGGGCGAGTGGCCGTGCAGCCCGGCGAACTCGACCCCCTTGTAGCCAATCTCGGCGACGCGCCGTAGCACGGCGGCGAAGTCGCCCTGCACTTCATCGCGCAGGGTGTAAAGCTGAATGGAAAGCGGCGTAGCCATAGTGGATTCCCTCTTCTCGGTGGTTCTCCCAGCTTGTTCGTCCAGGGTATGAATGATTCCTGCGTTTGCACCGCTTTTCGGCGGGGGAATAACGAGAAAGCAGTCAAAAGGACCGAGCGAGGAGGACACGCCAATGGCGACGGGTGAAACGTTCAACGAACAGACCAAAGTAAACGGGCCGGCGATCTTTGAGCTTCTGAGCGAGCTTGAAAAACGGGACAAGGAGAACAAAGGCAAGGTGCAGGGGGGCAGCATCGCCGGCGCGGGCATGAGTGACCCGCGCGGCTACAGTGTGGTGACGGCGACGGGCAATTCGGTGGGGAAGATCGAGGACCTGTATGTGGACCCGCATACCCGCCTGCCGCACTTCGCCGTGATGTCCTTAGGCGACCACATGCTCGGCATTGGCAACCGGCACGTCCTGGTCGCCTTCGACGACCTCCAAGTCCTGGACAAGAAGCAGGTGCAGATCTCGCGCGCCATCGGCTAAACCGAAAGCGGCCCCACCATCTGGCGGGGCCGCTTTCTGTCTATAGATCGTAACAGAACTCGATCGGCGCGTCCACGTCCGGGTGCAAGCTAGCATGGACAGGGCAACCATGGGCGATACGCTCCAAAGTCGGGCGCATATCCGCCGTGATCGACGCGGGCATGTGGACCGTTAGCGGTAGATGCCCGATGCGGCGCGGGGCGGCCGTCATTTCTTTGCTGACGTGCGCGGTCATGCCCGCAAGGTCAAGCCCCTGCCGCTCGGCATACATGGCGACCGTGGTCAGGACGCACGCGGCCAAGGCCGCCGCGACCAGATCGGTCGGGCTGAAAGCGGAAGCGTCCCCACCGATGTCCCTGGGGGCATCCGTTTGGAGCGCCGCTCCTTCTTGGTGCCTCAAAGAACACTTCTTGCTCCCGTCATAGCGCGCCTCGATCTCGACCATTCTTTTCTCCTCTTCGGCTTATTGAGCCGCTTCGACGACGAAGGAGGCTTCTGCCGCCGCCTTGCCCGGGCGCTCGATCTTCAGCGCGACCTTGTACCGGGAAGCGACGCCCAGCCGCACGGGGATGGTGTAAAGCCCGTTGCCCTGGGAGCGGCCCGTCGTGCTCGCCCCCGCCATGCGGGGCGACAGCATCTCAGGTGTCGCCGTGATATTGGCGTTGCCGACCGGCGCCCCCGAGGCGGCGTCGGCCAGCGTCACCGAGAGCGTGTTGTCGCCCGTGTGCGCGGCGGCCCCGGAGGTCAGCAGGATGACCGTGTCCCCGGCCGTCTGCCGCGGCGGGGCCGGGGGCGCGGCCATATGCGAGCAGCCCGCCAGCGCCCCCGCAACAGCGAGGCACGCGAAGGCCCATGCCTTGCTCACCCGGAGTACCCGCGCAGCAGGCCAATCACTTTGCCGATGATGGCGGCGTTGTCAGCTTTCCGCAGGGGGATGGGGGCGAAGTTCACGTTCTGCGCTTGAAGCTCGATCCGGTTGCCGTGGCGCGCAAAGGTCTTGACCGTCGCCTCCTCGCCGATCCGCACGGCCACGATATCGCCGTTCTCCGCCGTCGCCTGGGGCTGGATCACGACGAGGTCGCCGGGCAGGATGTGGGCGCCGGTCATGCTCTCGCCCTGGACGCGCAGCAGGAAGCAGTCCGGGGCGCTGGTCCGCAGGAGCTGGTTGGGGACGGCGACGAAGTCCTCGATGTTCTGGTTCGCCAGCAGGGGCGTCCCAGCCGCGATGGTGCCGATAAGCGGTAAGCGGCGCAGGCCGGCGATCTCGTCCAGGGAGCGCGACTCGAGGTGGGCGAGGATCTGGATGCCCCGCGCGTGGCGCGGGCCATCTTTTGACGACTGCCGTTCGATGTAGCCCTTTTTTTGCAGGGCGTCCAGATGAATCGTGACCCCGCGCAACGAGCCGATGGTCAGGCCGAGCTGCATCTCGCGGATCGTCGGCGGGTAGCCGTGCTCCTCGATGTAGGAGACGATGAAGTTGAAGACTTCCTGCTGCCTGTCCGTCAGTCCTTTGGCCATCATCGTCTCCCCGCCCGTTCCTTAGGCTTCTTTTGTGTCTTTTGTGTCTTTTGTGTCTTCTCGTCCATCAGTGTCGCCAATGCCATGTAGGGGTTCTGCGGGTTCCGCGCCATCTCCGCGCGCACCTCACGGATGCGGAGGACGAGGGCGCGCGTGCGCCGCGCCGCCAAGACCAGCAGGGCGGCGATG